>JBAXMA010000516.1:0-1982 GCA_037134535.1 bacterium | reverse complement strand
GCAGAACTTGCTCATGTCATTTCCTTCTCATCGAACGTCCGGCCTCTCCGTTTGTCAACCTGCGGTGGGTTGGCAATACGTGAGCAGGCCGGTGTTCAACGCCTCATTTCTTCTGTTCAAATACTAATCCAAAATGGGATAGAAAGAACTGTTTTCCGTCCGTCCACCAGCCACTTGCCGGCTTCCCAAGCATCGGCCGCATGCAGGTCGTCATCTGAAGTGTTACCACGATAAGGATCAGGAACCACATTTTGATTCCTCCTTGCCTCTGAAACAGGGAATTGGATCTCAGCTTCCCGACATATCTTACGGCAAACGACACGGCGACGAGCCAAATCAGAAGTGTGAGAATGACGATAAACGGCAGGCTTTCCGTGGAAACAGCGAAGAGCCATGCCACCGGCGCCAGTCCGACAAGAAGAAGTCCAATCATTGCGAGACAAGAACAGCCGAGTGCAAAGGTCTGCGAAATGGACAATGGCGATCCGGCGACGCAGGCAAATACGTAGAGACTCGGAAAACAGAGCAGTAAGGAGCAAAGGGCAACGAGTGGAACCTTTATCATATCCATGATCGCCACCGGCCATCCTGCGAAGAGGCCAATAGCGAGTCCGAACACCGCATGACAAGCCACAGCGACTATGAGGAGGGCAAATGTTGCCGCAAGAAGGCTCTTGTGCTGCAGGGCAATGACATCCGCTACCTTGGCTGGCGCTTTCAGGAGGGCCGTGACGATATTCTCCGTGCCTGTGGTTGCACTGCTGGAGGGCGGCGGTTGTGGTGCAGATCGCGTTCCGTTGCTTTGCTCGTTCATTCGGGTGTCTCCTATTTTCCTCCCGTTACCAGAAACGGGAGCACTTCTGTAAAAACGAACTCATAAAAATTGCGGTCAAGACAGTCCGAGCGCATGAAGGCCACGGGATAGAACGGACTACCCACAAACGGTCTAAGAATCCATGACAACTGGCAACCCACGAAAGCAAAGGCCATGAGCCAAAACACAAACAAGGTGGGCACGGAACAGCGTGCGTTCACCACGCGACTCAACCCCTTGAGGAGGGTGGCGTTGCCGACGACGCCGGCGATAGCCAGAATGACAATGTGAGTTATCAGAATCAGGTTGTGGGAATAGCGCACTTCGTCGTGTGTTCCGGCGTATGAAACGCCGGATGCCAGGAAGAAGAGCGCAACTGGGACAAGGCTGATGAGAATCCAGCAACCAATTGTCATGGACGCAAGAACCACAAAGACGGTTGAGCGAAAAGAGAGCCCCGACCCGAGGATGCTGGCTGTCATCCAGTTGAACACGGCGACAATCGCGGTCGTTCCAAGAAACAACATCGGCAATTTGATAGCGACATAGAGCGCCAAGCGCGGTGATCGCCACCCGGCGAGAACCGCTCCGTACAGCCCGCAGGCAAACACGACGAAGGCGGCAAGGCTAAGCAAATCCTTCCACCCGAGCTCTTGCGCACTGAGGGCATGCCAGAACGTGTCGCGGTCACGCAGCAATACTATGGGCAACATCTTCATTCTCTGTCGTCGAACCTAGGATCAGCCGTCACGCATAGCGTGGCGCGTCTTCGCGGCTTCCTGTGAAAGCGTCAATTCCTCAGGCGATCTTTTGGCGTTGTGCCGGCTTGGGCTGGAAAGATACGAGTCGCTCAGCATGTTGTTGTTCGCGCTTCCGAAGATCGGCCGCCAGAGCGCGCAGATCGTAGCCGAACTGTTGTGCATATTCCCGGCGAACGCGCCGAACTTCATCAACGATTGGGTCAGTGAGCATGATCAATCCTCGTGTTCAGCTATGACCATGTCGCGACTGGGGCGGCTGGTCAAGTAGCTTACAACACTGGTCTCTACATACACGCGCTCTTTCATGCCACTCAGTATATCATGGAGAACAACCCCCGCAAGTCATCAATGATTCCGTTCGAAGGCCGTGATTGTATGGACGGCGACAACTATAACTGGGTGGGCGT
>JBAXMA010000515.1:0-1996 GCA_037134535.1 bacterium | reverse complement strand
GCATCGTGTGCCAGGCCGCAGATTTCACCAGCGCCCGCACCGGCCTGCGCTATCGTTTCTGCGGCTACCTGATCCAGGTGTCAACAGGCAACCTGGTGACAGGCAACCCCTTGACGATCCCGGCGACCGACTGCGCAAAGACGCTGCGGATCATGTATGCGACGGTTGCGCCGTGAGTGGAGCAGGCGGCTCACGGTTTACAGTGGGTTATCAGATCAGTAAGCCTTAATCACGAATCAAGGCCTGCCCCCCGTCGCAACCACGCGCTCAGTCTTGATGTCATACAACAGTCTCCACGACACGGTCAGCTCTCGAAAGACGCTAAGCCCGCCGCACGCCCGTAAGTGTGATTGCACGACAACTCCATCGAAGTGGTTTCAACTCATCCCATATGCGATATCCGCCGTCCTCTTCGGCGATGAAGAATTCACCAAGTTCTATCGGACCGGCCGTCACTCGCAAGAAGACATCGGTCACATCGTGAAATTCCATACTCACGAGGTCATCCGCACCATGAAGAATCTCGGCATTCAGGCGCAATGCACCATGAACGTTCTGACTGATCACGAGGCTTCGAATCTCGCTACAACCCGTGCTCTGGAAGCCTGGAACGGCCTGTGCAACCTGGGACAGCAGTTTCATTCTGTTAGCCTCCTCCGGGCATTTCGCCAGGATAAACTTTTGTTCCATTCGCCGGATTCTTCAGCCATTCCGGATCTGAAGTGCCCTTCCATCGCGGAACAGTCGAATCCCCGTAGTTCACGTTTCGCAAGTGATAATGCGGGTCGGGATGCGAAATCCCGGGTTGGCCAGGATGAGTAGTGTAATGCGTTTGCCCTTGCAGCCGCCCGAATTCGTCATAGTAGTCGACAGCGTCGTACACTGTCTTGCCATCGCCAGACAACTTCACACGAGGAATAGCTGGATCACCTGGCGTCACCTGCACAGGCGACTGACGCTGCCAATAGGAATCGGGAACGAATGGTTTCTTTGCGGAAAGTGGATTAATAACCGACCCTGAAGTATTGCCAAGAGGTCTCGATAATCGCCACGTCTGTATTGTCTGGTTGAATCGCTCTCTAATACTTGGAACTCCAACGTATGCATACTGGAATGCAATACCCGCTCCCGCCCCTACAACAGTATACCCTACTGCCTCCGACCAAGAGCTTGCCCTATCCGCTGCGTAGACGAGGCCCGCTACTCCTCCAGCAAAAGCAGCCTGAGCAAACTGGTTGTACGCAAGTGTCGTCGCTGTTACTGAGACTGCCGGCACCCACACTGGTGCAGTTGAGACCGCCCCAGCAACAATGACACCGCCACCCATGACAGCGCCACCGTAAAGCGTTGTCTTGGCCGTCAATGTTTCCAAACACCCAGCACTTGCTTCGTAGGTTGTTAGTGCATCCGAGCTCGCAAACCTGACGCCACTGTTCATGAGCATGTTGTACTCGGCGTAGCTCTGTTCCAGATTTCGCTGACCAACAAAAACACCAAAATCGTAGTTGTAGCAGGACGCCTTATTGTGCTGCATCCCCTTCGGTTCACATTTCGCTACTGGATCTCCCCCGCAGAAGCACGTCAGGTTCTCATCAGCCTGCTCGCCTTTCGGGTCTCGACATAACCACTTGCCGGAGCGTGGGTCCAGATAGCGCGCCGTGAAGTAGTAAAGCTCTGTCTCCCTGTCGTAATACTTGCTCTGGAATCTCAGGTTGAAGAGCTGTGCCTTGGAGCCTGATTCAGCAATCAAAACGCCATATGGCGAATACTCATACTCCGCCACGACCGCACGATTGGTTGCATTCAGCACCTTGTGAACGTTGCCGTTATGATCGCAGACCGGAAGATACGTGGTGGAAGTGCCATTGGATGTGACCGTGATTGCAAGAAGACCGCCGATGCCGCCTGCATCCTGCCCGTAACTGCCGGTGCGCTGACCAACAACATCCAAGCCCCAGAGATACGTGTTGGTGTAAGTCAGCGTCGCGGTGGTAAC
>JBAXMA010000514.1:0-2001 GCA_037134535.1 bacterium | reverse complement strand
AAGTCGAACAGTCTGCGGCTTCTCGGTGACGACGGTATTCACCTCACACTCACAGGTCGAAAGCGAGTGGCCAGCGAGATATACGACAAGGTTGTTGAGATTGTCGGCGGGGCCCGTGCAGGAACGGTGACGAACGATCTCATACGCGCAGCGGGCAAGAGGGAGAAGCCTGAGTAATCACTCCCGCTCGTTCAGTACCCCTGGGCTCGCTATTTCTGCAGCGCGGCGGCGATTGCGTTGTACGCCGGCTTGGGACGGTAGTCGCGGTCGAAGATCAGCCCGTGATCGTACTGCCCGTTGCTTGTAGAGTGGACCCACGAGTAGCGGTCGGTGAATCCCCAGAGGACAATGGCAGGACAGCGGGGCGAGGCCAGAACTGCCTCGATAATACTCCTGTAGACATTTGCCTGCTGTTGGAGGTGCAGCGCTGTGGCCTTTGCCGGGAGCCATACGTCCAGTTCGGTGATATGGACAGCGAGCCCCAGGTCGTTGAAACGACGTATGTTCCGGATCACTGCTTTCTGACTCGGGTAATTCTCAACCTGTACATGATACTGCAGGCCGATGCCGTGGAGCGGAACGTTTCTGGCGAGCATGTTCTTTGCCCAGTTGTAACATCTGTCTGATGATGGCGATATACCGTCCATATTGTAGTCGTTGTAGAACAACAACGCCTTCGAATCAGCCTCGTGTGCCATATGGAAGACCTCGTCAACGTACCCTGGTCCTATTGATTTGAACCAGACGCTCTTTTCCCGCAGTCCCGGCCCCTTGTCATTCAATCCCTCATTCAGGACATCCCACGCGAATACGCGCCCCTTGAAATGGCTCATAACGGCGAAGATGTGGTCTTTGAGTATGCCCAGAGCTTCCTGCCGGGGGAACTTCTGGTTCATAGCCCATCGTGGCAGTGCATCGTGCCAGACCAGAGGGACCGCGCGCACCTTCATGTCGTGCTGAACTGCAAATTCCATCATTGCGTCCGCCTGCGCGAAGTCGAATTGCCCGCGGGCTTGCTGGATTGCATCCATCTTCATGTTGTTTTCACCCACAATGCAGTTGAATTCCCGCGATAGAATTTGTCCGTACTCCGGATCCCTCATGAGAGCGTGGTTGGCGAATGCGGAGCCGATCAGAAGTCCTTTCTTCGCTGCGAGTTGTCGCAGCGGTTCAGTCGGTATTGGATCATCTGCCACCGGAGCTGCCGTGGTACATCCGGCAGTCAGACCAGTTGTGACTGCTGTAAAGGCAGCAGCCGACATCTTTAGAAAATCACGCCTGTTTATCATCGCTATACTCATCCTGATGAATCAATGCATTCAAGATAGTAGTGAATCAGCCTGACTTCAGATAGTAGCTCAAATGAGCGACTGTTGTTCTTATGCCTACGGGGTTGTTCTTGCATTCAGTTCGCATTTCTGAAACTTTGCCGGCGTGAAAGTGATGGTCGGGCGGACTCATGAATAAAGTGATTTCTTACCAGTTAAGCAGGATGGCAGCAATGTTTCCCAAACTTCAAAATATCTTCGTCGCTCTCGCTCTCTCGTGTGTGTTGTCCAGCTGCATAACAACGTCAATGGACGGTATTACGCAGGTCGCCACGATCGACGCACTGCTGACCGGCGTATACGACGGTCACATGTCTTTGAGAGAATTGCGCAGTTATGGTGACTTTGGCATTGGAACTTTCGAAGGTCTTGATGGTGAGATGATTCTTCTCAATGGGTCATTCTACAAGGTACGGGCCGACGGCAAGGTATACAAACCGTTTCTGTCCGAGCGAACGCCGTTTGCGAGCGTGACGAAGTTTATTGCCGATCAAAGGGAATCTATTGACACGCCCACAGACATGAAGGCGATGGAATCCAGGCTGGATTCGCTCGTTCCGCAGCAGAACAAGTTTTGTGCGTTTGCAGTTCACGGTAGATTCAGCAGAGTCCGGACGCGGAGCGTACCATCCCAGAAGAAGCCGTATCCGCCGCTTTCAGAGGTGACGAAGAC
>JBAXMA010000513.1:0-2002 GCA_037134535.1 bacterium | reverse complement strand
GTGACAAGGCGTTCAAGGAACTTGTGGAACGATACCCGGACAGTTCGTGGGCAAAGGAAAAGAACCGTTGACCACATGCTGGTTCTGCTGTTGCGCTGTAACGAAAGGTGAGATATGTCAACAAATTCGCCAACCGGATCACTAGACCAGACCGATGACGCCGATGAGATTCTTCTCAGTATACGTCGACGACGTCTGCAGGTTGCAGCAGTGGCGCTTGTCGCGTCCTGTATAGTGCACATCATACTTGCTGTATTCTTCCCGGACTTTATTCACCTGCGGACATGGAAGCCCGGCAAGGAGACAAAACGTCAGTTTGTGGTCAAGGATATAAAGCCG
The DNA here is from genome assembly GCA_037134535.1 of bacterium. Lineage (GTDB taxonomy): Bacteria > Verrucomicrobiota > Kiritimatiellia > SPBP01 > SPBP01 > JBAXKQ01. Next base: position 1,663 of record JBAXMA010000513.1, on the reverse strand, counting down.
CTGGTTCCTGAGAACCGGCCAGAGGGCGAGAAGGTCAAGTCGGTTTCTCCGGTTAATCTGCCGGTTGAGGCTGGTAAGGCCCCGGGTCGGGTGGACAAGGCTCTGCTGGAACCGCGCATCACTCCCGCAAGGGCTGGTGAGGCTGTTGTGAAAGATCTTTCCCAAAAAGGTGACGAAGGATCAACGGCTAAGCCCGCCTGGCAGCCTCAGCCGGATGCTTTGGTCATTACCAGGACACTTGTTGACGACTCTCAAGCCAGGATTCGCCCGCGTCGATATGTACAGGCGCCTCTGAAGGCGCCGGATTCGGGCGACTATACAGTCGATCGTGCGCAAGCCGTGAGTGTTGCTGCGGCAGCCGGGAATATGGGCGGCGACTTTGGTTACGGCAAGATTGATCTTGGAAAGCCACCAGTTGGCGACGGGGTGGGGATGTTGCCTGGACTGATGGTTGGGCCCGATGTGGAGATCGCGAAAGCCGGGGGCGGCGGTGTGAAGGGCGATGAGATGAAAAAGCGCCTGGAGCGACTTCTTGTTGCGGAAGCCCGAAAGTATGTGCCATCGCATGGTCAGTATGATTACTGTATTATTAACATCAGGCGCATTGGCGAAGAAACATTGCCGGTTCTGCCGAAAGATATCCTTCTGGTGCAGGATTGCTCGGCCAGCATGACTGAGCAGCGACTCCACTTCTGCCGCGAGGGCTGGACTAACGCACTGTCGCTGGTGCAACCGGGAGACAGATTCAACGTGGTACGATTCAGAGACCAGGTTGAGAAATGTTTCCCTGACTGGACATCGCCTGATGCGGATAAGATTGCCAAATCGCATGACTTTATTGATGAAATGAAATCGATAGGCGAGACCGATGTCTATGGTTCTCTTCGTAAATTGCTGGATGAAAAGAAGACTTCGGGACGTCCATTGATTGCTCTGGTGGTTAGCGACGGTATGCCGACGGTAGGCGAGACAGACAGCTCTAATATTATCGAGGACTTCAGCGGTGCGAACAAGGGCGGCATGTCTATCTTTGCGATGGGCACGACCAGAGAAGCTAACGCTTATCTGCTGGATCTTCTGGGATATCGTAATCGTGGTGATTCTTTCGTGGTCAATGGTGGCCGATGGGAGATTCCTGTCGCAATTGCGGGCAGGATGCGCGGGATTTCCCGACCCGTTCTTACCGATGTCAGCGTGGCTTTTGCCGCAGCTTGCAGATGTGAGTCGTTTCCTGAATTGGCCGGCAACCTCTATCTGGATCGTGCTCTGGTTCTCTTCTGCCGGTACCCGAAGAAAGTCGACGAACTTGTGTTCCAGATTACTGGCAGGGCTGGCGAGACTGAATGTGACATGGTATTCAAGTTGAAGCTGGCGGGCATGGCTACAGAGAGCGAGATCCTGCGGACCAGATGGGCTCTTCAGAAAATCTATAATCTTACAGGCGAGTATACCCGCACCAGGAACCCGAAGTTACTGAAGGAGCGGCAGGCGATTGCCGGCGAGTACGGCATCAAGATTCCCTACCAGACCATTCTGCCTGAATAGCGCAGGGCGCGATCTGTTGAAATACTGTTCACGGCATAATGGAATGTGGGTGGCTGATTGACTCAAGTGAAGCGCTAATGCATCAGTTTCTCCGAAGGTGGCAGCCGCCGTCCCCGCC
>JBAXMA010000512.1:0-2004 GCA_037134535.1 bacterium | reverse complement strand
TCTGCAATGTCACTTATTGAAGTTATACCAAAGCCGCCTGACGGGTTGTTGAATGGCCAGGGAGCACGGGTTGTAATAGCCGTGGCCAGCGACCTGACCTCACAGGGAACGTTCGGCGATGAATGGCTTATTGTAACAGAGCAGAAGCTGCGCGTATTTCAGCCCGGTAATGTTGCCTCGCCCAGACTGGAGCTGGAGATGGCTGCAATCACGGTTGCCGAAATCGAGGGACTGATTGGCGGCGGCGCCCTGCTTGTTACTCTGGGTAATGAAACGCGTGAGGTGCTGCGTTTCAGCAATGCCTGCCAGAAGAAGTTCGCTCATGTTGCGAAGTATCTGCAGGACCTTGCGAAATACCGGGAAGACCTGAAGAAGGACGGCGGAAAGAATCTGCCTCCTGAGATCGAGGAGGACAAGGATGAGGCCAAGCGCTGTCCGACTTGCCGTCTGCTGTTGCCGGAAGGCAGCAATGTATGTCCGGCCTGTCTGAATAAGGGCAAGGTTCTTTTGCGTATCGTCAAGTATCTGCGCCCATATGTCGGGCAAACTTCTTTTGTATGGATCACAATGTTCATTGGCCTGGTCGTCGGCCTCGTTCCGCCTTACCTGACACGACCCCTTATGGACAAGGTACTCGTGCCGGCAGATGCTGGTCCTGTCGAGGATCGACTGAAACTACTCGGCCTGCTTGTGCTGGGTCTCCTCGGTACCCAGGTGTTGGGCAATGCGGTTGGCATCATACGCTCTCGTGCAGTTGTGCGACTTGGGGCACACCTTTCAAACGATCTCAGAATCGAGCTTTATGCTCATCTGCAGAGGCTCTCGCTGAGGTTCTTCCAGAAGAGGCAGGTTGGCAGTCTCATTTCCAGGGTCATGAGCGATACCCAGGCGCTGGAACGGGTGCTTGTTGATGGTATTCAGTACCTGGTGGTTAACATGCTTACGCTGGTCGGGATAGGCATTGTGCTCTTCATTATGAACTGGAAGCTCGCCCTGGCAGTACTCATTCCAATGCCGATCGTGATTATTCTTTCGCGAGCGTCGTGGCATCACATACACAGCTTGTGGCACCGCTACTGGCATTACCGGTCACGGATTACCGCTGCCGTGAGTGATACGCTGTCGGGAATCCGCGTGGTCAAGGCCTTCGCGAAGGAGGAAGAGGAGATTGTGCGCTTCCGCACTAGCAGCGAAACGATGATGACTTCCGACATGCACGTGGAGCAGACCGGGGCGACATTCTTCCCGATCCTGTGGTTCATAACCAGCACCGGTTCTCTGCTGGTATGGTATTTCGGCGGACAGCAGGTTTTGCGGTCTGAGATATCACTTGGAACGCTGATGACATTCCAGGCTTACCTGGCGATGTTCTATGGCCCGCTGCAGTTTCTCAGCCACATCACCGACTTTCTGGCGCGTTCGCTCACATCAGCGGAGCGGGTATTTGAGGTTCTTGATAGTGCACCCGAGGTCAGGGATGTCGGCAGCTGCGTTAGAATGCCGGAAATTAAGGGCCGTGTGGAATTGAGAAATGTCACCTTCGGCTACGAGGCGCACAAGCCTATTCTCAAGAACATTACATTGGATGTCGCGCCTGGCGAGATGATAGGACTTGTTGGTCGAAGCGGGGTTGGAAAGTCCACCACCATTAATCTCATCTGCAGGTTTTACGATGTCCAGCAGGGCGAGCTGCTTATTGATGGTGTGAACGTACGTGACATACACCAGAAGGACCTGCGTTCACAGATCGGCGTTGTGCTGCAGGACACGTTTCTGTTTGACGGTACAATTGCTGAGAATATTGCCTATGCCAGACCGGATGCCTCTCTTGAGGACATTATGTCGGCGGCGTATGCGGCCAACGCTCACGATTTCATTGCGAAGAAAGCCGATGGTTATGACACCAAGGTTGGCGAACGCGGTCAGGGTCTGTCCGCCGGCGAACGGCAGCGGATCGCGATTGCCCGTGCAATCCTGCATAACCCTAAGATCCTGATCCTGGAC
>JBAXMA010000511.1:0-2005 GCA_037134535.1 bacterium | reverse complement strand
CCTGATGACAGCATACGCCCTTTATCTTGAGGGACTTTCCGTTCAGGAAGAAACCTCTGTCAGCATCCCAGCGGAGTGTACGGATTCCAAAACTGGTATGGACTAAGTCAACTTTGCGGCCGCTGCACTTGAGCAGCGATTCCACCCGGTAGAGGTTGGGAGTGTCCACCGACCACAGCCTTGGACTCTTTACAGTCACTTTTTGTGCGACTTCCAGCTCGGTCCAGGGCGAGAGTCTGATCCTCGCCGATCTGGCCACAGCAACGGAGCGACCGTTGGCACCAACAACCGTTGACACCAGTTCCGCGGTAACCGCATCGTCGCTCTCGTTGGTCAGGCGGGTAGTCACAGTAACTTCAGCCGAATTGCGCGCAACATTCGTCCTGACGCATGTGCCCAGAGGAGCCACGTGAACCGGGTCAGTCTTGACCAGCCACACATGCCGGTAAATTCCGGCACCCTCATAAAACCAGCCTTCCTTCATGAAGGCATCGGCCCGTACCGTCAGGACATTGCGCCCGCCGTAGTTAAGGAAATCAGTAAGATCGTACCTGAAACCAGTGTAACCGCTCATGTGCCGGTCAAGATAATGGCCATTGATCCACACAACGCTGTCGCGGAAAACGCCATCGAATTCAACCGAAATACGACGCCCCTCTTCGGAAGCTGCGATCTCGAATACACGGCGATACCAGCCAATACTGCCTTCCGGATGCAGGTCACCAACTGCATGATAACCGTGTGAACGTAGATTATCATTCTTCAAATTGCTATAGGGTTGCTCGATTGCCCAGTCGTGCGGCACGTCAATGGTGCGCCAGTCACCATCGTCAAAATCAACAAGCGATGGTCCTGGCCCCTCAGCTGCCTTTTGGGAGTGATTGGAACGGGCATAACCAAAATCGAGATTAACGTTCGCCGCATGCCCCAGATGGAATCGCCAATTCAGGTCGAACAAGAGCTTCTCTCTCACGAATTCCTCCATTTCAGTAGTTAAACAGCTGATTCAGTTCATATGCCTTACCCATGGCTTTGTTCAAGGCATTCAAAACCTTGGTCTGAACATTGATGGTCAGTCTTCTGCCCTTGCATGCCTTTGACACCATTTTGAACGTGAGCTGCTCTGCAGAAGCGCCGACAAGATCGCCTCCCTTAAGTCCTGCCTCTTTCATGATGCCTGCTATCGGTTGCTCACCGAGATTACGTTCAACCTCCGTATTCATAGTCCTCCTCTCTGCTCTAATCATCATGCTCAGCCGCGTCGACTGAAGCCACCTGAAAAGGTTTGCGACCGGGTCGACTGTGTTTCGTAGTCTTCTTCCTTCTCTCCGGCTTGTCGCTGTCCTTGTGATCAGGATTCGGTGTCGGCATCGCAGCATTTACGCTCTTCCGCCATTTCAGCATCAGCGTACGAAGCTCTAAAACTTTCTCAGGCATAGATTTCGCAAGATTGTTCTTCTCGCCAACATCTTTGGAGAGATTAAACAACTCGACACTATCGTCCTCGAACCACTCTATAAGTTTGAAGTCACCTAGCCTCACCGCACCGCCCGGTGCACCGCCTTGATTGCCGTAATGTGGATAGTGCCAGAACAGCGGGCGCTTCGTCAGCTTGCCACCTTTCAGCAGCGGCAAAAGACTGATCCCGTCCATGTGCTGCTCCGGTCGCATAGGCAGGCGCGCCACATCCAGAAATGTAGGATAGAAATCGGTGCTGATCACCGGCTCACTGCAAATCGCGCCAGGTTTCGTCACCCCGGGCCAGCGGAAAATCAATGGTTCGCGAATGCCACCCTCATACATCCACCCTTTGCCGGCACGCAACGGCACATTGGACGTTGGCGATCCTTCAGACGTGGACAGACCACCATTGTCAGACGTGAAGATGACAATGGTGTTATTGTCGAGCCCCAGCTCACTGAGTCGCTTTGTAATACGGCCGACGCTCTCGTCAACGCTCTGGATCATGGCAGCATAGACCGGCTGGTTCTGGATCTGGCGAGTC
>JBAXMA010000510.1:0-2007 GCA_037134535.1 bacterium | reverse complement strand
TCGTCAAACTGCTCATTGTCAGCAGCGTGTTTCGCAGTCAGCAGGGTCTTTTCCCGCTCAATACAGGCATTCACATCCTTGAGGTAGTTTGCTGCTGTGGCATTGCCCGGTTCGAGTTGGAGAGCCTGCTGGAATATCTCTCTGGCCCTGGCAAAGTCGCCGTTCTTTCCGAACTGCACGCCTTGCTGAACGAGTGGTTCGACCTGGTCGGCCGGAATTAGAATCGCTATCAGTCCGACAAGCACGGCCATGAAAAGCGCCGAAATGGCGCTGAGGGTAAGGAGGAACTTCTTACGTTCCGGATCGACAATGGTGAACAGAAAAGTGGAGGAGCCGATCCGGATTCGCTGATTGTGTTTGAGCCTGGCCGATCGGACGCGTACGCCCTGCAGGAACGTGCCGTTGCTGCTGCCAGGGTCTTCAAGACTGAATACGCCATTTGTCTGAGTGATCCTGGCATGTGAGAGGGAGACAACCTCCTCCTGCAGAAGGACCTGGTTTTCCGGACCTCGGCCGAACGTGAGGTCCTCTGTCCAGTTTGTCCATGACTCGCCCCTCAGAGGTCCTTCCATCACATACAGCTTGTAGACAAGTGCGCCGCTTTGCTTCTTAGAACGCGCCTTCTTCGCTATCTCCGGCGGCAAACTTGAATCAATAAAGCGCGTCTTTGAGAGGTCCTGTTCCCCGGGCGCAACGGGGCTGGTACTTTCGAGGAAGGTGAGTTCATAAGGGCCGATCTGAATCTTGTCGCTGTCTTTGAGCGGCGTCTGTGCGGTAAGCTGGACGCCGTTGACGCTGGTGCTGTTTCTGCTGCCACGATCGCGAATTTCATAGTGGCCGTCCTTGCCGACTATCACGGTGTGTTCCCTGGATACGTTCTTGTCATCTAGCACAAGGTCGCATCGGCTGGATCGGCCTATGACAAAGGCGTCTTTTTCGATAATCGCCTTGCCGGTTTGTCTGCCGCCGATCGTCACTATCAATGCTGCGGTCATGGTGTTGAGATCTCCCGGATGTGCTATTGCTCTCTAAGTTTCGCGTATGAGGTGATGCGCTTTGCCGCAAACTGGTAGTAGTCATTGGTTTTCTCCGGCATCATCTGAGCGAGCTTTACCGCTTCCCAGTACGCCTGCTCAATGTCGCGCCTGTGTTCTGCCATTAGAACACGGAACTTCTGGTCACGCAGGCCGCTCGCCAGGTCGCGTGTGGCTTCGGCCAATCTTGCCACAGCCTCTGAGTAGAATGGTGGTCGTTCGCCCAGGGCCGCAGCTGTGGTCATACATGTCTGCAGAGTACGATGTGCGAGGTAAAGATTCTCCGGTCGCACGTTGCGGTTCTTCAGGAGGTCATTCCCGGTATCGAGACTACGTTTAGACATAGCCGCCAGATGTTCCTTGTTGGCCAGGGCAAGACGCCGTACTGCCTCGGTAGGCGGCGGGAAGTCGATGAATTGCTGTGGTTCAGTGAGGCGGAAGGTCCGGAGCATGGCCGGGAAAATGACTTTCGAGAGTTGCTCAGAGAAGACCGGAGGCGGGCAGGTGCATTCAGCGCAAATTCGCTTTGTTCCCGAGATTAAGAACAGACCTTTGCCGGAACGCTGTGGCGAGGAAAATGAGTAAAAGATGACTGTGGCGTTCCTTACGAGCATGACCATGCTCCCTGATATTTTCAATCCGGGGTTCCTTGCAGCGATAACATCTTTATAGCTCTCGAAAGCCATTTGCAGGCCAGTGAGGGCGTAATCCTGATTTCGCTCGGCGTATACATCCATGCGGGCAGGTGTATCGCTGCCTTGCACGGGCAGTTGAAATCCGAAAAGCGCGCTTTGACTTCCCTGTGTAAGTTTCCAATCGCCCGGTGCGGAGATGGAAAGCGAATACTGATCGTTAATCTGTGTAATGCCAGTGTCCGGATCGATGCCTGGTTGGTTATCGCGAGTGGACAGCCATGCCGCCGAAACTATGATCAGCATTATGATCAGTGCGACGAGAGGTATGAGTTTCCTGC
>JBAXMA010000509.1:0-2010 GCA_037134535.1 bacterium | reverse complement strand
CGCGCCTGAGCATGTGCGTTGCACAGGCACGGCGTATCGAATGAAGCCCAATCCTGGTCGTGATGCCCGGCGCCCTGTTGCAGCATCTTAACATCTGCTCAGTGTTCCCGTAATCTAATGGCTTTCCCGTCTTGTTGAGCCACAGGGCGTCGCCCTTGTATTCCCGGACAAGCGTGCGGCGAACGTTAAGAAGGTAGAGCTTGATCCATTTCACGGCCTCTGTCCCGAGCGGCACCATCCTTTCCTTCTGTCCCTTGCCCATGATCCTCGCCCGGCCATTGTCGAGGTCGAGGCACTGTACCGTCATATCCATCAACTCCCTGCGCCTGACACCAGCGCTGTATACCGTCTCCAACATCGCCCTATTCCGAATGCCTGTCGGGGTTGTCACGTCGGGTTGAGCCAGCAGGATCTGCATTTCCTCTTCTGTCGGCACCGGCTGGAGTTCGTGCGATTTCCTGATGCGCGCCAAACCCGTCATCGGATTCACGAATATCTGCTGAGTCTCCTCCATGTGCTTGAAGAAGAGATTGATGGACTGGCTGTAGGTGATCACCGAGGATGGCTTGAACCCGCGTTCAAACAGCACGCCCCGATACTTCTCGATGTCCTGCGCGGTAATTCTGCGCGGGTCGTCTTTCTTCACATGCCGGACAAAGTCATTGATCGCCATTTCGTACAGGTTCAGGGTCATTTCGCTGTAACGCATGGCCCTGAGTTCATTGAGGCATTCACGGGTCGCTTTTTCTATACGGCTATTACTATGGCAGTTGTTTTCCATATCTATCCTTTCGTGGTAAGGTGAGCAGGTTTTTGTTCAACATCTGTTCCATCAACGACATGAGTGTTATTTTCCGACTGATAAGGTGCTGGTAAGGTGGCGATAAGCGGGTGAGAAGGTTTAGCGGGAGCTCCCACCAGGCTGTTCTCGTTAACTTTGCTGCTGTCCCAGTATAGAGTGTAGACATAGCGTTGACCGTTCCTGCCGGCCTGAGTAATGAGGTATTCTAGTTCGACGAGTTGGCCGATGTAGCGGGCAACCCTCATGTGCGGCCAGCCGGTGTATTCCCTGATCTCCCGCCTGGTGAACGTGATGTCACCCCGCCTGAGCCTTGCGCCCTTCTCCGGATCGGATTGGGCCTTCATACGTTCCAGTACCATCTTCTCGATCTGAAGCAGGAGATCCCGGCTCACGCTGTTCAGGTCGTCCAGGTTCTTACCGAGTATCTCCCGGGCCAGTTCATCGGCTATTTCTAGGTCCTTGCGGTCCACCTCCACATACTCCCGGCCATCTCGGCTCCTTACCGGCTTCCGCATCTGCCGCATGAACGCTACCGCCTTGATCAGGTTCAGATACTTGGGCTGGTCCCGCCTGCTTTGAAGACGGTCGTCGGAATACGTCAGTTCCTCGGCGTATGGATTGACGACAAGAAGATTACGGAGCAGACGCTGGAAGTTGTGATGCTTGCGAACGATTGGCTGCTTTGTGGTCTGGCCATTGCGGCCGGCGAGGGTCTGCCGCTTGCGCTGGCTCTCCAGGATGGCGCGTGTCTGCTCCCGGGATTCATCCACGCCGGTGACGAAGAACCGGCTGCGCGTCTCCGGATCCACATCAGGATTCGTGGTGGTGATAAACACCGTGGTGGGGCCCTCCACCCGGTTCTGCATCGTGGTCATCCGGCCGCTGCCCAGGTCTTTGACGGTTGTCTCGATGATCAGCTCGCCGGCAGAGATGAGATTGCGGATGGCATAAGCTGCCTGTCTGACACCGGCTTCCTCCTCCAGTGCCAGGATCTTGTGTTTCAGGCTCTTGGCACCCTTGTAGAACAGCGCCCTGCCGGTCAGACTCGTCAGCTTCACCACGTCCTCCGGCGGGCACAGCATGAGCGTGGCGTCCTGCAAGGTGCTCTTGCCAGCACCCGAACTTGAGAGAATCAGCACCGAGATGGGGTCATCGGTCTTCCGGCTCACCGCGGCCAGATAGCACAGAAGCTTATTGGGCTTCTCGCC
>JBAXMA010000508.1:0-2016 GCA_037134535.1 bacterium | reverse complement strand
TGTGCTTCATCACTCAAGTCTGGACCGGCGCTTCGGCACCAGGCACATAGGCGCAATCGGGATCTTCTCCCAGAAAATCGGTTGTGTCGGCAAAAGATCTGGCACGGCAGCCGGCACAGACCTTCCTGTAACCACAGCCATGGCATTTGCCTTTCAGTTCACCGGGATCCCGCAAAGATTTGAAGACATCCGATTCTTTCCATATGACGCCGAACTTTGTCTTGCGCACATTTCCGACGCATATGGGCAGATAGCCGCAGGGCTGCACATCGCCCGTTCTAGATATAAAGCATACAGCAGATCCGGCCAGGCAACCCCTTGTCGTCGCCTGCATGCCATGGCCTGAACTTTCAAGTTTGAGGCCCCGTTCGCGCGACACCTCTCGCATGATCCGGTAATATTGGGGAGCGCATGTGGCCTTGATATGCACGCGACCGCGCAGTTCCAGCGACTTGTCAAAGAGCCACCTGAGAACTTTCTCCATCTCGGAAGGAGAAAGTCGCACGGCCTCGTCAAGCCTGGCGCCACAGCCCACCGGTACAAGCACGAAGGCATGAAACGCATCAGCGCCCCTGTCCTGTGCAAGCATCAGGATGTTTCCCAATTCAGCCATGTTGTACCGTGAAACTGTGACATTCACCTGCACTGAGACGCCGGCCTTGCGCAATGCATCGAAACCCCGCAGGGTAGCATCGAAACTGCCAGGCAGGCCGCGGAAGGCGTCATGAGTAGCGGCAGTTGCGCCGTCCAGACTGATGCTTACCCGCTGGATGCCGCTGTCCGCGATCTTTTTTGCCACGATGTCATCAACCAGTGTGCCGTTGGTGGCCATGGCGACACGGGTGAATATTCCGGTGCAGTACTTTGCAATGTCGAAAATGTCGGCCCGCACAAGGGGTTCGCCGCCGGTCAGGATCATGATCGGATCACCGCAGTCGCGGATGTCCCTTGCTACCTGAAGGACTTCCGCGGTGCTGAGTTCACCCTTGACTGCATGATCCTGGGCCTCTGCCCGGCAGTGCTTGCAAGTCAGGTTACAGCGAGCCGTAAGTTCCCAGAAGACGAGTCGCAACTCGTCGCCGGACTGAGCGGAGCTATGGGCTCCATGATCATGCATATGAGACCCTTTCATGCTTCGTTAGTTAGGCCTCCAGACCTATCTCCCTGTCTGAGAGATAGCAGTCCGGCTCCTCCGCCCATACGTTGCCTGTGACAGCCTCCGCCCGTACCCGGAAGTTGCCATTGCAGATGTCCAGCCACTTGCACTTTGCACATCGGCCCTCAAGGTACTTCTTTCGTGTTCGCAGTTTGATGAGCAGATCATCGGTGGGATTGCCCCAGATCTCGCTGAACGGCTTCTGCAGAACATTGCCTGCCGTGTAGTGCCGCCAGAATTGATCGGGGTGTACTGAACCATCCCAGCTGACGCAGCCGATGCCCTGTCCGGTGCTGTTGCCGCCGTTCATGCGGAGAAGCTCCATCACTGCCTCTGCCTTTTCGGGATCTTCGCGAAGGAGTCGCTGGTACAGGTACGGACCATCTGTATGGTTGTCGACAGTGAGTACTTCGAGGGGCTTACCGCGCTGATGCAGGTCGCGAGTTCGATCCATGATCAGATCCACTGTAGACCGTGTTTCTTCACGGGACATACGGCTGGAGTTGACGAGTTTGCTGCCGCGGCCTGCATAGACGAGGTGATAGAAGCAGACACGCGGAATTCCCTCCCGCTCAATGAGATCGAGAATGCCGCCCACGTCCTGGAAGTTGCTGCGTGTCATGGTGAAGCGGAGTCCGACCTTCACACCCATGGCCAGGCAGTTTCGAACGCCATCCAGCGCGTTCTTGAATGCTCCTTCCACGCCGCGGAACAAGTCGTTTGTTTCCTCCAGACCATCCAGACTTATACCAACATAGGAAAGTCCGGCCGCTTTCACTTTCTTGGCGACTTCTTTGGTGATAAGCGTTCCGTTGGTCGAGATCACGGCGCGCATCTTCTTCGTTGCGGCATGCTCGATG
>JBAXMA010000507.1:0-2016 GCA_037134535.1 bacterium | reverse complement strand
GCCTCTGCCAGTCCGCCGCGGCCTAACAACTGCACTTGACACCTCTGAGACACCAGTTCAAACGTGTATCCGCCAGCTGAACATCCGCAGGCGTTGGCTGGCAGACTATTTGTCTGTCAGAGTTCAACGTCTCAGCAAAGTCTTCAACCCCGGGTTCTGTTCAAGCGGAAAATGGTTGCGGTTGTACCCTTGCAGCCACCATCCGTCTTCGGTTGGCGGGAACGTGGGGGTCTGGGTCCGGGCAAAGAATGCCGTGGTTAGCACGACCTCCTCAAGCCGGAACATCTCGTCTTCCTGCAGAAACTCAAACAGACGGCGTATTGTGGGAATATGAATGTCATCCACGATCAGGAGCGATCCGGGCCGTAGGTGCGGGTAGATGTAGTAGTACTCAATTTCCGGAAAAGGGTAGCCGTGGGGACCATCGATGAGCGCCATATCAATGGGCTGCGCAAACGTGTGCCGTGGCAACGTGAGCTGAGTCGGGCCTTCGACAAACGTGACGGAGGAACCACGCAGGAGAGGCGAGCGTCGCACGGCACCCAGACTATCGCCGATATCAATCGCAAAAACGGTATGACAGGGGCTCACGTGCGAAAAGAGAAGACTCGTCATGCCTGCCCCGGTTTCCAGTGTAACTCGTGGACAAAGCTTCTCGCTCCATCGCGCCATTGCATGAAGCACCGCGAGCTGCATGGTACCTGCGGCATGCCAGCCGACCGGCAACCCCTCGATCGCATTCATCAACAGGCCGACAGCCGGATCGCGATATGCGTGGACATTGCGATGCAAACGTCCGATCTGAATGGGAAGCCCCCAGGAAAGCGCCTGCGCATAGAGCTTGTCTTCAACAGTGTCTGAACTTATCATGATAGCATCCACAGCATGATTGCGAAGCGCCGCCGGAACTATCACCGGGATACCGTTGAGTTCTGAGGCCTTGCTCTGATCATCGACGATGCATGCGATAGTGAATCCGGCCTGCGGATCTGGGGTGTACTGGGCCAGAAGCCGGATGGTATGCTGGCCGGCACCATAGAGAGCGATTCTCTTATAGCTATTACTATGTGCCCAGTCGCGTAGGCGCTGATAGACGGCCGGATCAACAGGTAGAGGCGGCATACTCATTGTGGGTCCCTTTTCAGTCTTCTTTAACAGTTTCAATACTTAAGGTACTGCAAGTTGTTTCGGATACGGGCCCGGCGGCAATCCTTCGTACAATTTGCAGATGCGCATTACCGGGCCGAACAGCGCCCGTACGCGTTCTTCGAACTTACGAGCACTGGTATCGGATGAGAGCACAATAGCATCAATGCGGCGGACATCAAAGCCGACGGGCCGTTCGATGGGAATGCCGGCAATCGCGTTGCCGGTATCCGCAAAGTCATCAAGAATGGCAACGACTCTTGGCCCAGGCACATTCTTTACCACGCCCAACAGCCAGTGCGTATGAATGCCGGCGCCGAACAGGGCAATACGCATAGATTGGCGAGCCGGGCCAGCCAGCTCACGCCAGCGGTTCTGCGCATAGCCTTCGAGAAGAAAACGCGTCAACACTCCGGGATCCCCCTTATCCTGCTGTCTCACCTCCTCGGCGTCGAAAAATGCCTGGCGATCCAGACGTCGCTGTTGCCCGCGCAAGACATCAAGCGCATCGGGCAGACACAGTGGACGCAGCGTCTTACGATCGCGAACCTCCGGTAATTCCAGCAACCGTAAGACCGCGGCTTGCAGCAGCAGATCGTCAATACCTGATGCGACCCCGAACCGCGAACATCCCAGCAAGGCATCCACCGGCAGTGGCTGAGCATGCCTGAAGAGTTGCAGCCAGATCTGCGCAAACAAATCCGCGCACGATGCTGCAGAATTCAAGCTCGACGGATCCACAAGGGACCGTTGAAAGAACATGCCGGGTGAATGTAGCAGCAGCGCGTGAAAGCAACGGTGTGCCAGAACATCGCTGCCGACTCTGGCAATCGCCTCCTGAATCCATTGGATTCGCCCCTGTGCATCAAC
>JBAXMA010000506.1:0-2023 GCA_037134535.1 bacterium | reverse complement strand
CGACTGAAGGCCGCATCCAGCTGAACCGTGCCGAGAGCGAAGGCATAGACCGCAGCCATTCCCAACAAAGCACGTGAAGAATCTGCCTGTGCATAGCAGCCCAATGTCGCTTCGTCGGTCAACCCTTTCAGGTACGACGCCGACAACACCGGCACACTGCCGTCATAACGATAGTCTCCGTCAATCACATCGCGACGAACCCCGGCATTGCATGAGAAGAGGCTTTGTCCTGCAACCAACAGAATCGGATCATGGATGAAAGAGAACTGAAGAACCTGCCGGTGCCCTGCCGCATCCTCTATGACCAGACTGACGTCGTTCATACCTGCATCCAGAGTCAAACCCCGGATATCGTGTGTACCCGCCGGGAGGTGCAGTGTGGTTACAAGCGAGTCGTTTATCCACACTTTCACTTCAGCCTGGCGCTCCAGATAGAACTCAAAATCTCCAGTCTTGTAGGCGCGCACGTGCGGTTGGAGCGAGAAGTCTTTTGAAACACCAATTCCACCCATGTTAACTCGCGTCTGGTAACCCACTGTTGGATATGTCAGATCCCCCGCGCTGTATCGGATTGCACGCCGCGGCTGATCGTACACCATCCGGACGTCACCGCGCTGGAACGAGCTCTCGCCTGTGTTTTGCCCGAATGCGGAGCCTTCCACCACGACACCACCCACGTTCACCGCGCCATCAACGTTGATGCCGGTTTCCAAGGGATCATCGCTTGTCGCGGTAGCGCCAGACAGAGTCCGATTAACGCCTTTGCCGCTGAAGTTAAGGAATGCGGAGAGCCGTGCGGGGTGAATCGCATCAGTAAGGAAAGGGTCGCCAATCAAGCTGCTCATGTAGTGGTGTTGAGTGTCACGGATGCCGGGCACAGTTTCCATTGTAAAGGTGAACTTGCGAGGATCAAACGAGGTTGTCAATCCTTCTACATTAAGATCGTTCCGGCGGAGCCAACCTTCGGAATCAGTCTTCCGCTCGATACGTTCCAGGATCTCAGGCTTAAGCGATTGAGCGAGACACATGAGTATCGGACGGGCCTCCAGACGAAAATTCTGCCGGTCTTTCGCCAAGTCTATCTTTATTTTGCCCCTCCGTGTTCCGTCGGCGACCAGGAAGACGTATGCATTCGCAATGAATTCAGGCGCTGAATGTTTGAAAGCAGCCTTGAAAATTGAATCCCTCGTCATAGTGAAGGGATATGCGTCGCCCGGTGGCGCTGTGACAGCGATAACTGGCTCGCCTGACTTCGCTTTAGCCTCTGCGGACTCAGTCTTGCCACGCAATAGCAAAACCCACGTCGTCGCCTCCGTTTTTCCGTTTTCGGCGGCCTTCGCAAACCACTTCAGCGACTCCCTGTAGTCCCGCTCTGTTCCTTCGCCGCTATAATACGCAATTCCAAGATTGTACTGCGCATCCACCTGCCCCTGCTCCGCGGCTTTCCTGTACCACTTCACAGCCGAGACCTCGTCCTTTGCCAAAACGCCTTCGCCTTTGTGGTACATCAGCGCCAGATTGAACTGAGCAACCGGATTCCCTTGCAGGGCCGCCGTTGTATACCATCTCATCGCTTCCTTATAATCCTTCCGAGCTCCCTTGCCGCCATAATTTGCAATGCCTAAATAGACACTCGCAACTACGTCTCCTGCCTCAGCCGCCTTTCGAAACAATTCAACCGCTTTTGTCTGATCACAAGGCACTCCTTGTCCCGCCCAATATGCAATTCCCGATTGCCTCGCCTTGACAACTTCGGCAAGTCTGGCTTTCTGCTCCTGCTCCAGATCTGCTTTCTGGCGCGAAATCTCTTTCGGTTCAATCACGCCCTTTGCTTTTGCAGTATCTGACACAGCGACTTTGGGAAGCGGTTTGACCGCTTGTACTCGCTCACGGGGAGTGCCATCAATGAAAAAGTAGCTACTGTAATTATCCGACGGCGAGGCGCAGCCAGCTCCGATCAATGCAACAGCAACTGCCATTGCAGCGCATACATGGAGAACCTGGTCTTGCCTCACAATACATC
>JBAXMA010000505.1:0-2072 GCA_037134535.1 bacterium | reverse complement strand
ATCCGTCTTCAGGAGATTTTCCGCTACACTCGCACCGGGATTGCTCTTGACGGCAGGGTTACCGGCCGATTCGAGGCGACCGGAATCGTACCCGACTTTGTCGACGAACTTCGCCAGGCCGGTCTGAACGTTGACATGGCGATGTTTGTACCGAAAGAGGAATAGACAATGTTAACCAATCTGCTGATTTTCGTCATAGCGTTCTGCGCAATACTCATTGGTATCTTCCTCGTCTTTGTTCCACTCCGCGACAGCATCAAGCTCGCCGCGGACCGCGAGCGCGAGAGAATGACGCGCAAGCTCGATGACATGTTTGTCTTCATTCCGGTCGACCACTTGTTGACACTGAAGATTGTGGCCTCGGCAACTTTCGCCGGAATTGCGTTCTTCCTATGTTTCTATCTTCCCGGCTGGACGCCCTATATCATGGCAGCACTCGCTGCCATCTCTGGTTTCTTCTCGCCCGAACTCTTTGTGAAGTGGATGAAACGTCGGCGGCAGCAGATGTTTGCAAATCAGCTCGTAGACTCCCTGATCATGCTTTCAAACGGCCTGCGGGCAGGTTTCACACTTCAGCAGGCCGTTGAAATGGTAGCCCAGGAGGGTAAGCCGCCCGTCTCGCAGGAATTCGAACTAATACTGCGCGAATTTCATTTCGGCATCGATCTCGAAACCGCCATGCAGAATTCCAGCAAGCGGGTCCGCAACGATGATTTCGATCTGGCAGTGACCGCAATCGCAATCTGCAGGCAGGTTGGCGGCAACCTGCCCGAAATCTTTGACCGCATCGTCACAATGGTGCGTGACAGAAAACTCATCGAGGGGAAAGTTGATGCCATTACCGCGCAGGGCCGGCTTCAGGCACTGATCGTAGCTCTCCTGCCGTGGGTATTCGCCTTCTTCTGCACCAAGATTAATCCCGATCTTATGCAGCTCCTGTGGACGACCTTCCCGGGCATTCTGGCAGTGGCGCTTGCAGTCATACTCGATGTCGCCGGTTACTTCTGGGTACGAAAACTGGCAATGGTGAAATACTGATGTCAGCAATAGCCAACATACGAAAGAGCATCGGAACCACAGCCCTTCGTCTCGGCGGCACAACCGCAGAGGAGTATATACGAAAGCTGGACGGCATGATCATTGCCGCCGGAATGGAGCACAAGACAACTGGGTTGGACATTTTGGGAGAGCAGGTAGTCAGTCTGATTCTGTTCCCGGCATTCTGGCTATACGTGTTCTCTCAGCTGGATTTCTTCGCCTTCATATTCGAGGGCCCTGTGCAGGTGGTATTCTATCTGATTCTCATAGTCTCCGGTTTCTTCTTCCCTACCCTGCGCATACGCGATGCAGTCAAGAAGAGGCAGGAGATCATTGTCATCGCAATTCCTGATGCGGTCGACCTTCTTACGATATCTGTCGAGGCCGGTCTGGATTTCATGACCGCGCTACGCCGCGTCGTCGAGAAACAAAGGGCGGGACCATTCAAGGACGAACTCGAGAGATTCTTCAGGCAGATTGAAATGGGCCGCACCCGGCGGGACTCTCTCAAGGAACTGGCCAACCGCGTCCAGCTCGACGATCTGTCAAACACATGCTCGGCACTGATCCAGGCCGACCGCCTGGGATCAAGTATTGCGCCAGTACTGAGGACGCAGTCCGATGTCCTCCGGATACGACGAATGCAGCGGGCCGAGAAGAAGGCCATGGAGGCACCAATCAAGATGATGGCCCCCCTTCTCGCCTGTATCTTTCCATCTGTTTTCATCGTGATTTTTGCACCCTTGTTCATCCAGATGTGGCAGACCCTGTCAAAGTAGAAGCATATGGCTGAAAAGACATTCGAACTTGTATTTCTTAACACTGCTCGCGCGGCGGAGAGCATACCACTGCAACCGGGAGAGTCCTTCATCGGCCGGTCGCGTGCCAATGCAATTGTCGTGGAAGATCCCCTGGCCTCACGTAAACATCTGCGCATCGAAACCACAGGAGATGCGGTGATCGCCGAGGACCTGGACAGTTCTCACGGCACGTTTCTCAATGACAAGCGCGTCAGGGGCAGAATATCCCTGAAC
>JBAXMA010000504.1:0-2078 GCA_037134535.1 bacterium | reverse complement strand
ATCGTGCGGTTTGATTGATGCTGCAGCCATGTAGGAAGGCAGCTTGCTGCCGATGCTGATGTTGAGAAGCTGTCCGTGCTGCATCGCGCGCAAGCGCGCTTCCTACATATATGTATATGCCTGATATCGACGGGGGGACTGTATCAGTATGAATCCATCGAAACAGAATGCCTTATTGGGCTCTTTCTTGTTCATTCTTGCCATCTACACACCCTTCTCCGTGGCCGCAGATCCGGCCCAAAGCTCCTATGAGACCCTGGTGGCTACATCCACGTGGGTGGCGGCAGAAACGCCTGTCTACGTCGATCCTGACGACGATTGGGCCAAGGATCCATCCATCATCAAGGCTGGCGACACCTGGTACATGTACTATACCAGCGCCAACCCGTGGCAAGGCGATGGCTGCGGTGGCAAGGGTGAGTCCAGGATTGACTATGCCACCTCAAGCAATGGTCTGACGTGGACATATCAGGGGGTGTCTATTCCGAAGGGCAAAGCGGGTGAATGGGATGAGGAACGACCACAGGCCCCGGCCAAGCCGATCCTGAAAGACGGCGTGTATTACATGTACTACGCGGGAAAGAATCCCAAATCGGCAGTCGCGATCGGGTATGCCACTTCAAAGGATCTGCGCAAATGGACCAAGCACCCCGGTAATCCAGTGCTCAGCCGTGGCAAGTGCAATGATCCGTTCGTATTCCTTGAGAACGGCATCTACTATCTTTTCTACACGTCTGGCGGCGATGCCATTCATTGCACCACTTCCACCAACCTTATTCAGTGGTCGGACAAGTCATGGTTCACAGGCGCGGTCGGCGAGGGGAGCATTGTCATCAAGGACGGACCGACGTACACGCTGTTCGGCTGTATCGGTTTTTCCGGCAATGGCGAATACTACAAGGCTTATACGTCGCAGAGTCTGACCAATCAATTCAGGGATGCCGGCAAAATCAGGATCAACAAGCCCCAGTTTGCAGCAGGCACCTTAAGCCACGGCGATATAGTCAGGCAGGGACATGAGTACTGGTTCTACTTCCAGGCCACCCGTGACGGCGGCCGCCGATTCCAGGTGGGCCTGGCAAGACAGCCTGTGCCGGCAGACTCCATGTAGGAAGACCGCGCCGGATCGCGCGTGGACGTACAGAACCGTGCAGCTTTATTCTGCAGCCATGTAGGAAGGCAGCTTGCTGCCGATGCGGATGGTAAGAAGCTAGCCGCGCCGGATCGCGCGCCCCCTTCGATCAGAAGCTACGGCGGGCAAGCAATAGTGTTTACGACATGTTTATGACCGGTGATGCCA
Organism: bacterium; assembly: GCA_037134535.1. GTDB lineage: Bacteria > Verrucomicrobiota > Kiritimatiellia > SPBP01 > SPBP01 > JBAXKQ01. The sequence goes on along the minus strand of JBAXMA010000504.1, from coordinate 778 downwards.
GAGATCGGACGGCTTGAGGTCGAGTGCGACAATCATCTCATGCCATCGTGTAAGATCCTTGAGCTTGTCGGTAAAGTTGTTCGTTCCGAACGAGAACTTTGCACCCATCGATTTGGCAAGCCTGAGAAATGCCAGCTTTGGAAACGCCGACTCGGCCTGAATCTCCAGCGCGACGCCCTTATTCACCGCCTTGGCTATGACCTGACGCATTCGATCTTCAGTCCACAGTTCCTCATATTTATTCTCAATACAAGGTGGGAGATACGTCGGGTTGGCGAGGATGTTGATCGGTTCGTCGAGGATCTGCAGGTTGTGAGCAAGATACCGGATCATCCACACATCCGGGTCATCGATCTCAACGCCCGGCAGCCAGAGCCGGCGAGGCTTGCCGTCAGGCGTTGCTCCCATGATCATTGTGTCAGCAAGAACGAAATCAAGGCGCTCTCGCAGCGCTGCATCGATCTGCGTGAACCAGTCGCGGTCATTGACCTGAATTCCGACAGGCAGCTTCTTGCCGCCCGTACCGGCCAGAGTGCAGGCGTCAATGAATTCCTCGAGTTTGACATTGTCAGACAGCGGCCATTCGCGTCCGAAGTTCTCGAGGACAGTACTTCTGACTCCAGTTTCTATTTCGCGAGTGGCTGCCTTCTCCACGGTCATACCGCCACGAATGTGAATATGGTAGTCCGTTATCGGCAAAGGCAGCGTCACAAATGCCTTTCAGCATAGGGGGCTGGAAGCCCCCCGTCATGTTCTAATGATTTGGACAGGTTCTTAG
>JBAXMA010000503.1:0-2088 GCA_037134535.1 bacterium | reverse complement strand
GTCACAGGGCCTTCTTCTGATGATTCCGAACATGTATAAGATCGCAGGCGAGCTGACACCGACTGTGTTCCATGTCAGCGCCCGCTCCCTTGCGTGCCAGGGGCTGTCGATCTTCGGCGATCACTCAGACGTCATGTCCATCAGACAGACCGGCTTCGCACTGCTCGCGTCGAACAGCGTACAGGAAGTTGGTGATATCGCACTCATTGCGCATGCGGCGACGCTTGCTTCAAGGATACCGTTCATTCACTTCTTCGATGGCTTCCGCACATCTCATGAAGTGCAGAAAGTCAACGAAGTATCACGTGACGTGATACGTGGCATGATTTCAGACGACCTTGTCTTCGCGCACCGCAGCAGGGCAATGACCCCCGACAAGCCGATCATCCGCGGCACAGCGCAGAATCCTGACGTATATTTCCAAGGGCGTGAGACAGTAAATAAGTTCTACACGGCGACTCCCGGAATCGTTCAGAGCTGTATGGACAAGTTCGCGAAGCTCACCGGCCGGCAGTACAAGCTGTTCGACTATGTCGGGGCGCCGGATGCCAAATATGTCTTCGTCGCCATGGGCTCAGGTGCTGAAACCATTCACGAGACTGTCAGCTACCTTGCAAGCAAAGGCAAGAAGGTCGGGCTTATCAAGGTTCGCCTCTACAGGCCGTTCGACGTGCAGGCATTCATCTCTGCATTGCCTGCCACAACAAAGGCTATTGCGGTGATGGATCGCACAAAAGAGCCGGGCTCGATCGGTGAGCCGCTTTATAGCGATGTCTGCACTGCGATTGGCGAAGCGATGCGTGACAACCGGCTCAAGCGCGGATCGTGTAAGACGATCATCGGCGGCCGCTACGGCCTTGGCTCGAAGGAATTCACTCCGGCCATGGTCAAGGCAGTGTTTGATAATCTCGTTTCAAAAGAACCGAAGAAGAACTTTACGGTCGGTATTAACGATGACGTGACCAATACGAGTCTGGCCGTTGATAATACCTGGAACATCAAGCACGAGAAGCGGTTCGAATGCATGTTCTACGGACTGGGATCGGACGGCACAGTCGGTGCAAACAAGAACTCGATCAAGATCATCGGTGATGACACCGAGAACTTCGCCCAGGGTTATTTCGTTTACGACTCGAAGAAGGCTGGTGCGATGACTGTCTCTCATCTGAGGTTCGGTCCGACCGTTATTCAGAGCCCTTACCTGTGTACGAAGGCTGACTTTGTGGCGTGCCACAACTTCTCATTCCTTGAGAAGTACGACATGCTTGCCAACGCCAAGAAAGGCTCAGTATTCCTTCTGGCCAGTCCCTACTCCGCCGGTGAAGTCTGGAATCACATGCCGGACGAGGTGGAGAAGCAGATCATAGATAAGAAGATCAAGTTCTACGTCATTGACGCCACCAAGCTGGCCGGCGATCTCGGACTGGGCAGTCGCATAAACACGATCATGCAGACATGCTTCTTTGCCATTTCAGGCGTTGTCCCCCCCGATGTAGCGATCGATGCGTTGAAAAAGGCTGTCAGGAAGTCGTACGGCAGGAAAGGCGAGGAAGTTGTGCAGAAGAACTTCCAGGCAATTGACGCAGCCCTTGCCGCAATGCACAAAGTGAAGGTGCCATCGATACCGGCCGGTAAGGTCAAGATGCCGCCGACAGTTCCCGTTGACGCGCCAGAGTTCGTCAAGAACATCACTGCCAAGATGATGCGGATGGAAGGCGATCTGATGCCGGTCAGTGCAATGCCAGTCGACGGCACATGGCCGACCGGGACAACAAAGTACGAGAAGCGCAACATCGGCGTTGAGATCCCGCATTGGACTCCGGAGCTTTGTATCCAGTGCGCCCAGTGCTCGCTTGTTTGTCCGCATGCGGCAATCCGGGTGAAGATCTATGGCACCGACAAGCTGCAGAATGCGCCTGGAACATTCAAGTCATCCGACGCCAGAGGTAAAGGATTTGAGGGCATGAAGTACACCGTGCAGGTGGCGCCTGAAGATTGTACCGGTTGCGGAGTATGCGTTGAAAACTGTCCGGGTCGCGAGAAGAACAAGGAAACACGCGAGGAGACCGGTCGCAGGGCAATCCTCAT
>JBAXMA010000502.1:0-2092 GCA_037134535.1 bacterium | reverse complement strand
GATAAAAAGAATGCGGAAGCTGCGGCTGCCAAAGAAGCGAAAGACACGGAGAAGAAGGCAGCGGTCGAGGCAGAAAGAGCCACCAAGGCTGCAGAAAAGCAGGCCGCGGCCGACAAGACCAGGGCAAAGATCAGCCCTGCGCTTCTTGATCTACTGTCGAAACGACAGGCTGAATGGAGCGGACAACTCAAGGAAGTTGACAAAACAACCGCAACTGGAGGCAGAACCGGGCAATAGAATTAACCTCAATTCCGTACGAATCAGGTGTTGACATGATCGCCCGGTGGCGGTACGGTGTCTCCCTTTTATGCATGGAGCGGAAAAATATGAAATCGACCTTACCAGTTAGTGACAAGATTGAGCGCGAGTGGATTCTGCTCGATGCCGAGGGACAGGTTCTGGGACGGCTAGCCGTACAGATCGCGAACATCCTGCGCGGCAAACATAAAGCCACCTACACACCCCACATTGATACGGGTGATTTTGTAGTGGTCATCAACGCAGAGAAGATCAAGCTCACCGGCAAGAAGGAAGAGGATAAGATCTACGTCCGTTACTCGGGATACCGTGGCGGACTGAAGGAATTCACTGCCGCCGATGTACGGGCCAAGCATCCCGACCGGCTTCTCAAACTGGCAGTGAAGGGAATGCTTCCAAATAATGCATTGTGCCGCAAGGCCATTGGAAAGCTGAACATTTACGCCGGGGACAAACACCCGCACGCTGCACAAAAGCCCAAGAAGTACGAACTGCACCCGCGCAAAGGAGCGAAACGTGGCTGAGAAAACACCGGAAATCGGTGCGACCGGGAGACGAAAGACTGCCGTCGCCAGAGTAAGACTTCTGCCGGGAACCGGCAAGTGGACTGTTAACAAGCGTGAGGCGAAAATCTATTTTCCCTCTGAGACCATCAGGTCTTACATCGCTGAGCCGTTAACGCTCACGAATACGCTCACAAAGTTTGATATCATCGCGAAGCTGACTGGCGGCGGTCTGTCGGGACAGGCGGGCGCATTCAGGCACGGCATTGCTCGTGCCCTGACGCTTTCCGATCCGTCTCTCCGCGAAGTTCTAAAGGACAGCGGCTGCCTTACTCGCGATCAAAGAATGAAGGAGCGCAAAAAGTCCGGCCAGCCTGGTGCCCGCAAGCGCTTCCAGTTCTCCAAGCGCTAAGCAATTGCGTGTATTGCAAGCGTGCCATGTCTTCCCATGCCCTGTCGGGTCTTTGCACCCGCAGGACATGGACTTGTTTTTCAGCGTATCTCTGTTACTCTGCAAATTCCATCGGGGCGTAGCGCAGCCTGGTAGCGCACCTGCCTTGGGCGCAGGGAGTCGGAGGTTCAAATCCTCTCGCCCCGACCAGTACTTCCACGGTAATTGCCGTTCCCCTTATTTGTCGTCATCTTTGACGATTCGAATCCTCTTCATTGTCGCAATCTGTCAGCCGCTGTGATATCAAACTTCATGCTTTCGACTATTGAACGCAAAGAACTCATAGCACTGCAGGGCAAAAAGGAACGCCAGAAGCGCGGGCTTTTCCTCGTGGAGGGCGTAAAGCTCGTGGAAGAGCTGCTTCAGTCGAAATGGGAAGTGGACCGTATTTTTGCCATTGAGACGTGGAGCCCGGGACGAAAGACGCGCGCGCCAGTTGTGCGCATCGGGGACAACGAACTGGAGCGCGTGTCCGCCATGGAGGCTCCAAATCAGGTTCTCGCTGTCGTGCACATTCCCGACTCCGTTCCGGCGCCGCCGCCGGAAGGACTGGTTCTCGCGCTGGCAGGCCTCCGTGATCCCGGCAACATGGGGAGCGTCCTCCGGATCGCGGACTGGTTCGGAGTGTCACGAGTTGTCTGCTCACCGGACTGTGCCGAACGTTTCAATCCGAAGGTTGTCCAGGCAAGCATGGGCTCCATCTTCCGGGTGCCGGTGCACCGGCAGGACCTTGCAGATTACCTCGGTGATTGCGCAGCTCACATTGAAATCGCAGCCGCCTGCGCGACCGGAGGCGAGAACCTGTTCTGTGTAAAACCGCGCGAGCCTGCTGTGGTTATTCTTGGCAGTGAAGGCCAGGGCATACCTGACGCCCTGATGT
>JBAXMA010000501.1:0-2112 GCA_037134535.1 bacterium | reverse complement strand
GCTCTCAACGGGGTTGATTTTTCGGTACGCCGGGGTGAATACGTTTCCATCATGGGACCCAGCGGTTCGGGCAAAACGACTTTGTTCAACATGATCGGAGGACTGGACAAACCGTCCAAGGGCCGCGTTTACATTGATGAAGTCGATATCGCCGCCTTGAATACGGTCGAACTGGCCTGGCTGCGATGCCACAAGATCGGCTACATCTTCCAGAGTTTCAACCTGATTTCCGTTGCAACGGCACTGGACAACGTGATGCTGCCGATGACCTTTGCCGGCATGCAGCAGGCCGAAGCTCAGGATAAGGCAGCCGAACTCCTGAAGAAAGTCGGACTGGGCGAACGCATCCTCCACAAGCCGCTGGAAATGTCGGGCGGCCAGCAGCAACGCGTCGCCTGCGCCAGAGCATTGGCCAACTCTCCTGCAATTGTGCTGGCTGACGAACCCACCGCCAATCTTGACCGCAAGACTGGCGAAGAGATCATTGACATGCTGAAAGGGCTGAACGTAACCGAGGGCGTCAGTGTCATTACCGCCACACATGATCACAAGATGCTTGCAGTATCGGACCGGATTGCATGGTTGCGTGACGGCAAACTCGAGCGATTCCAAAGCCGCTCAGAGATCAACATCAAGGAAGGGACAATGCATGTCCACTGACAATGTCATTGAGGCAAAAGGGCTGAAACGCCGCTACATGATGGGCAAGGAGGAAGTCTGGGCCCTTACGGGCGTGGACTTGAACATCCGCAGGGGTGAATACCTCAGCATAATGGGGCCATCAGGGAGCGGGAAGAGCACGCTGTTCAACATGATCGGCGGGCTCGACAACCCCACTGAAGGCGACGTCACTATTGATGGCGTTCGCACAAAAGACATGAATCAGAAGCAAATTGCTTTCCTGCGGTGCAAGAAAATCGGCTATATCTTCCAGACATTCAACCTGATCGACGTGATGACGGCTCTTGAGAACGTTATGCTCCCTATGACGTTCGGCGGAGTATCCGACGCAGACGCTGAACGCCACGCCGCCTCTCTACTGGACGAGGTCGGCCTGAAAGGCAGGCATGATCATCTGCCAAAGCAACTCTCAGGCGGCCAGCAGCAGCGTGTCGCTGTCGCCCGCTCGCTCGCTAACACACCGGCAATTTTGCTGGCAGACGAACCAACCGGCAACCTTGATCTCAAGACCGGCGAAGAAATTATTGCACTCCTCGGCAAACTGAAGGCTGATCACGGAGTAACCATCATCTGTGCAACTCATGACCATAAGATGCTCGCGGCATCCGACCGCGTGATCTATCTTGAAGATGGTCGCGTCGTCGACATCAAGACCCGCGACCAGTTCACCATCAGCTTTGGCGAGATTGATGGGCAGCATACCTGAAGCGGTATTGAGGTATTCCAGAGAAAGACAACAACGATGGCCAACAATAAACCCAATATCCTCATTCTTTTCACGGACATGCAGCGGGCGGACACCATCCACGCGCTGGGTAATAATACGATCAAGACGCCGCATCTCGACCGGCTGGTGAACGAAGGAACGGCATTCACCAACTGCTATTCGCCGTCACCAGTGTGTGTTCCGGCGCGCTGCTCATTTCATTACGGCCTGTACCCCCAGAAGACTCAGTCTTTCGGCAACTCAAGCATGATGGCTGATAACGGCAATTCATTTCAGGCGGTCCTGGGACGAAACGGTTATCGAACGCACGCCGTCGGGAAGTGTCACTTCACTCCGGACGATATGGCCTTGCGCGGTTTCGACTCACGTCGAACGCAGGAGGAATGCCGGTCTGACCCCGCAACAGATGATTACGTTGCATGGTTGCGGAGAAACGGATACGACGATTATGAGCCGCATGGTGCCCGCGGCGAGATGTACTACATTCCACAGGTATCAACACTTCCGGCCAGGGCGCATCCGACTCAGTGGATCGGGGACGAGAGCATCCGCTTTCTCAAGGGATCGAAAAAGAAGACCGCGCAGCCCTGGTGCCTGTTCTCCAGTTTCATTCATCCCCACCCGCCGTTCGCGCCGCCAAAGCCCTGGCACAGGCTCTATCGTGCTCCGGATATGCCGCTACCGTTCGTACCAGATGGCAGCGC
>JBAXMA010000500.1:0-2114 GCA_037134535.1 bacterium | reverse complement strand
TATGGTAAGCTGCAACGCAGATCAGAAACATCGGTTATTCAGAAATACGGATTGAAGTGATGGCGATGAAGGCACAGTGCACCAGGCGCGAATGCGCTTGGCGGTGCTGGCGAAGTGAGTGTAATCCGGGTCGTGTAGCGTTATTATAGGGAGCAAGATGGAATATAGAGTTCGCAGGATAGTGCTTGGTATTGCAGCATTTTGTCTTTTGTCCACTTGGGCTTGGGCAGGTGAAGGCGAATTACCACCGGCAGTCAATGGAGTGCAGCAGGTGGCGCAGTATAACTTCGCCATTCACATTCTGGCCATGCTGCTGGTCGGTTTCGGTTTTCTCATGGTGTTTGTGCGGAAATACGGCTATGGCGCCACGACTGGTACATATCTTGTGGTGGCGGTGGGTTTGCCATTCTATGTGCTGTTACGTTCTCACGGAATCCTTTGCGGTGAACCTATTTCTCCAGGTACGATCAAAGCATTGATCTATGCGGAATTTGCCGTGGCCTCCGCATTGATTGCAATGGGTGCCGTACTCGGTCGTCTGCGGGTTTTTCAATACGTGTTGCTCGCACTCTGTTTGATTCCTGCGTATCTTCTGAATGAATGGCTGGTGTTGGATGGCGGGCTGGGTGTGACGCGCGGGTTCGTGGATACCGCCGGGTCGATTATCATCCATGCCTTTGGCGCCTATTTCGGGATTGGACTGACACTGGCTCTGACCACCAGACAACAGCGCAGTCAACCGATTTCATCGGACGCTACCTCGGATCGATTTGCTATGATCGGATCGATGGTATTGTGGCTGTTCTGGCCGAGTTTCTGCAGCGCCATAGTTCCTCTGCAGGAAATGCCGCAGACTGTAGTAAACACAGTTATGTCGCTGTCGGGTGCCACCATCAGCACCTATCTCTTGAGCACTCTGCTGCGCAAGGGGAAAACATCGATTGCCGACATGGCAAACGCGGCACTGGCGGGTGGCGTAGCTATTGGAGCGACTTGCAATATTGTATCGCCTGGAATCGCCTTTGGGATCGGTTTGCTGGCCGGTGCAGTTTGTGTCATAGGCTACGTGTTCGTTCAGCCAGCCTTGGAAGCGCGACTCAAGATCGTCGATACGTGTGGAGTTCATAATCTGCACGGAATGCCGGGATTGCTGGGTGGATTGATCGTTCTGTGCGTGGTGCCGGGCTCTGCCAGGGCTCAACTCATTGGTATAGCTGTCACCATCGTATTGGCACTAAGTTGCGGTCTCCTTGCCGGGGCCCTGATCAAAGTAACCGGAACTACCAGACTTGCTTATGATGACCATGAGGATTTCGCAGGCCTCGAATAATGAGTGGGAAACGGTATTATTTATGGCACCTGATATTACGGCCGTGGAATAACTACAAGTACAACAAGCAGAGGAGAGTCATGAAGATAATGCATTTCGTACCGGCGTTCTGTGTCGCTCTAATCCTGTCCGCCGGATCGCTGTCGGCTCAGTCCAAAGCCTTTGGCGTGACCTTGACGCCGGCGCAGCAGGAACAGTTCAAGGCGATGAACGTTGCAGCAGAGCCGTCAAAGAAAGCCATTCGCGAAAACACGACGCTGTCAGAAGATGAGAAGCGCACACAGATGAAAGCCGTCTATGACGGTATCAAAGAGAAGCTGAAGGCAATCCTGACTCCGGAGCAACTGAAAGAAATGGCGGTGGCCCCGGTTCGTGGAGCATCATCCAGACCACAGTCCAGAGCCTTTGGCGTGACCTTGACGCCCGCGCAGCAGGAACAGTTCACGGCGATGAACGTTGCGGCAGAGCCGTCAAAGAAAGCCATTCGCGAAAACACGACGCTGTCAGAAGATGAGAAGCGCACACAGATGAAAGCCGTCTACGATGGCATCAAAGAGAAGTTGAAGACTATCCTGACCCCGGAGCAACTGAAAGAGATGGAAGCGGCACCGGCTCATGGAACATCATCCAGACCACAGTCCAAAGCCTTTGGCGTGACCTTGACGCCGGCGCAGCAGGAACAGTTCAAGGCGATGAACGTTGCAGCAGAGCCGTCAAAGAAAGCCATTCGCGAAAACACGACGCTGTCAGAAGATGAGAAGCGCACACAGATGAAAGCCGTCTA
>JBAXMA010000499.1:0-2123 GCA_037134535.1 bacterium | reverse complement strand
GTCAGCAAACAAAAGGCCCTGTGGTTTGAGCAGCCTCAGCCCCACATATCGCAACCCATGGCTGTTCTTTTGCTCGTAGCGATCAGTCGGAACAAACGGCACCTCCGTCCACTGCCGCAAAGTCCCATCTGGCTCAGTGTCAAACGTCACCCACGCTTTATCGGAAATGTGTTTCAGTGTTCGGCTCAACTCAGGACTTGTGAAAGCACTGATTGCAAACCCGATCGCTCCACCAGGTTCTGTCGCGCGATCCGCATGCCTCAGCCACTGGATTAATCCCTTTTCGTGACAGGCCGAATCGCCGCGAAAGTAGCGGGCAGTAATATTAGACGGCAAGGCCGCAAAGGCCTGCTTTGCACAAGTCAACGGTTCCTGTCGTGCCGGTACATTACCGTCGCGAAACTCATCAGCCAAAATCAGATCAGCCTCCGCCCATACTGCCACCATAGGCTGGTAGCCGCGACCACCCTGATAGTGGGGCAAGGCGGCAGCTTTGTGACTTTCAATAATCGTGGCATCCTGATCAACGGTGGCTATATGCTGCGCCTGATCTTGCGCTTCATAGCGGCGAGCAATGCGCCGAACCATGTGTGCCTGCACTTCCTGCAATGCGGCCACCGGCTTTGTACTGGGCATGATGAAGCTCTTCTGGACATCACGGCCGGGGCGTTGCAGTTCAATCTCTTCGTCATGGAACAACTCCAAGAACTCACGCACTGCCGTGACTTTCGGCGGCTGATACCCCAATCCACGCTCCAAACACGGATCATTAGAAAGCAGGCGAATGTCCTCAGGGCAGTCTCCGCCGACCGTTTGCAGAAGGAGCAGAGTCTCCACCATTTGCCCCTCGGTGTATCCGCGCTGCCGCTTCCGCAGCTTCAACTGCGAGGCAATCAGGTCTGGTACTCCGAGCGAGCGATAGGCGCGCGACGTGGCCAAGAGGCCCGCGTGTGCGCTGGAGGCCTCGGTCAGTGGCCGAGGGTCCAAAACAAACGGCGTCTTGCTTAGAAGCGGTATACGTGCTGACATGAAATAGTGCTATAGACTATCTATAGCACTCTAACAAGCAAAATCGTCATAAATCTTTCCCCAGTATCGCATTTTGAAAATCAGTCGCAAATTAGGCGAGGATCAGGGAAGAACATGTCAGTGCTACAGGCATCAATTTGCGTTCCTTGTAAAATGTGACACATCCTGATTTGACAAGTCCTTGACAACTCCCTGAAGGGGACCTGATAGTCTTTGATTAATGTCTGCCATTGGAACAGTCAGCAAGAATAAGGTCGCACGGACAATCAAGCTGTCCGTGACTTTTCTTGCAATACTCGCCTCTTCAGTTGTCCTTGCTCTGCTCGGATTCAAGACAGTTCGTGATGATAAGACAGTGTTGCTGCAGGAAACTGTCCGGCGGGCGGATGCGATGGTCGAAGGTATGCGCGAGCTTGTTGAGCGGGGTTGCGACGAGATAGAGAGCGGGATTAATTCAACCATTAGTGCTGTAACAAATGGCAGCGCGCTCTTTCCTGGTGACTCCAGTCCAGCCAGGCGGGCGGAGTTCATTGAGCGACAGTTTGTTATTGATGCCTCTTACAATGTCAAGTATCCCCGACCTTTCTGGAGATCTGACAACGATGCGCCTCTATCCCCGGACAATATCCCGGTGCGTTTGAATCTCGCTGAAGACATTGAAGCTCAGGGAAGGCTCGACGAAGCTACTGTTCTTTATGCCGAGCTTGGTAAGTCTGCAACCAACAACAATATTCAAGCCATGGTTCTCGCTGCCGGCGCACGCGCGCACACCAGGAAGGGAGAACCTGATCTGGCTCTTGCCAGATATGCCGAGATAGTGAAGAAGTATCCTGCCCACGTCAGTATCAACGGAGCGCCGCTCGGTCTGGTGGCGTATCTTAAGAGTATCAGGATTCTGCATGATCAGGGCAAGCCGGATGAGGCGACAGGGCTTGCCAGAACTTGTGTTGTCGACATCATGTCTGGACGGATTCCGTGCACGTTCAGTCAGGCCATGTTTGCAAGAGACGCATTGGCGGATCTGTTCAGAGCGGATGGGGGCGAGGTGGATCGCATCAGTGAATCGCTGTCGATGATGGATGCAAGTCTTGTGC
>JBAXMA010000498.1:0-2124 GCA_037134535.1 bacterium | reverse complement strand
ATCCAAGACCGGTCGCTGACAGGCATCATGGAACTGAGAGTATAGAATGCGACCTGATCACCGCCAGCGGGCCCCGAATACCGGTTCTCAAGACATCGGTCCCCATATCAATCAGGGGATCTCAATTTCTTCTCGAAAGCGTGGTGGACATCAGCGAGCGCAAGCAGGCGGAACTCGAACTGCACAAGACCAACCAGAGCCTTGAGAAGTCGATGGAGGAGCTCAAGCACACCCGCGAGCAGACGCTCAGTAACGCGCGAATGAACGCACTGTCTCAAATGGTCAGCGGCATAGCCCACGACTTCAACAACATCCTCATGCCGATCCTCGGACTCTCCGACCTCCTTTTGCAGTATCCGGAGGAAACCAAGAACAGAGGCGAGGTCAGAAAGACGCTCCGCATCATCAACAGCGCCGCCAAAGATGGCTCGGAGATAGTCCGGCGGTTGCGTGAGTTCTACAAACCCTCAGAAACCCCGACAACCGCCCCGGTAGACCTCGTCATTCTGGTAAAAAAGGCACTCGAGCTGACAGCGCCGGCATGGAAATCAAAGGCGCAGGCAGAAGGCAGACACATCACCATCCGCACCCGCATAGCAAAGGTTCCGCCCATCCCCGGCAATGCTGTTCAATTGCGTGAAGTTCTCACAAATCTCATTATCAACGCTGTTGATGCCATGCCGACTGGCGGAACCATAACCATTGCCATGGAAAAGAAAGGCGCAGCGATTCTGATCAGCGTCACCGACACCGGCGTCGGCATGTCGCCCGAAACCTGCAAGCAATGCCTCGAGCCTTTCTTTACGTCAAAAGGCACACATGGAAGCGGCCTGGGGCTGTCACTCTGCCACGGCATCATTACCAGACACTTTGGCAAGTTCAAGATCCGGAGCAAACTCGGAAAAGGGACCACCATCACCATAAGTCTCCCTTTGAAGGTCAGGTCCGCATCAGCAAAAGCGCCCCATGCAGGAAGCAGGGGCAAATTGAACATTCTTCTTGCCGAAGACGCGCACGAATCACTGAATCTGATAACCCGGTATCTGCACCTTGGCGGACACACTGTCGAAACCGTGACCGACGGCTTGAAAGCTCTTCAAAGAATGAAGAGCAGCAAGTTCGATCTGCTGATCACAGACAAGGCAATGCCGCAGATGAATGGTAATGCGCTTGCAAAAGAAGCGAAAAAGGCTTATCCGGACATCGTGGTGATAATGCTCACGGGTTTCGGCGACTTCATGCAGCTGACTGCGGACGAGGAGGCCAATATTGATCTGGTGCTGCGTAAGCCCCTCACTAAGAAAGAACTGATTGACGCGATAGCGTCGTTATTTGCCAAATAAGAGACTGATAAATGAGCAATTTTCAGAAGAAACAAGCCCGTGTGACCGTATCGATTGTTGACGACTCACCTGAAGTCGCCGCCACCATCACCAGTTGCCTCCGGCAGCTCGAGTGCGACACAGTCGCTTACACCGATCCCGGCAAGTTTATCTCAGAATTCGGCGACCGGCCAGTTGATATCGTAATAACCGATTTGCGCATGCCCGGCATAGACGGGATTACGCTGATGAAGCACGTCAAGAAAAACGCGCCCGGCACCGATGTAATCCTGGTCACGGGCCATGCAGACAAGAATGTCGCCATCCAGGCCCTCCGCTCCGGCGCACTTGACCTGCTTGAGAAGCCCGTCAGCGCAATTGAACTTGTTGAAACCGTGCGGCGGATCGTCAATTACCGGAACGCACTCAAGGAGCGGGACGCTCTTTCCGAACAGATTTCCGTCCTGTCGGAAAGGGTCTCAAAGAAATGGGGCATTGAAGCCATCGTCGGAAACTCGAAAGCGTTCGCCGGCGTGCTTCGCGACATCAAAAAAATCCAGAAGGCTCCGAACACACCGGTGTTGATCACCGGCGAAAGCGGATCGGGCAAGGAGCTTGTTGCCCACGCAATTCATTCCGGAAGCGCCCGGGCAAACCGGCCGTTCGTGCCACTGAATTGCGCGGCTGTCCCGACAGAACTGGCAGAATCAATCCTGTTCGGGCACACAAAAGGTGCCTTTACAGGCGCTATTGCCGACAAGAAGGGCTCGTTCGACCAGGCTGACGGCGGCACTCTTTTCCT
>JBAXMA010000497.1:0-2148 GCA_037134535.1 bacterium | reverse complement strand
CTTGATAGCTATGCGGTTCGCCCTACCAAAGAGTCTGTTCTTTGCATGGTAGGGCAGCCTGTCCGCCTCAGGAGGAAAGCCTCTGGCTGAGCCGCACCTAATCGCAGATGCGCGCCAAACTGGGTGGCTGATTGACTCAAGTAGAGCCGATCCATCGCGCTAAAGGTGGCAGTCCGTCAGCCGACGGACTGCATTTGCCACTTGGGGCAAGAAAGAAGCGTCCGGCAGGGACGCCGGACGCCACCTTGTGTATTTACCTGAGTCAGTCAGCCACCCAGTATTAACAATGCACGTGTGCTGCCGCAGGTAGCCACTTGCCAGTTCTGTACTGCGGTCCTTCGGTCCCCGGGAATTTACTTCTTTGCAGCTTCGATCTTATCCTGCGGAACACCGAGCGTATTAAGAATTCCCTGCGCCATCAGCCAATCGCCGGGCCCATTCATGTGCACGCCATCGCTTGTGATTGCATTACCCTTCTGGTCGGCAGGCTTCCCGCCGATGACCTTGACGAAGATCTCGTGGAGGTCAGCGAGCATGCACTTTTTCTCCACAGCTATCTGCTTTATCGCATCGCAGTACATTACCAGCCGCTTGTTTCCCTCGGAATTCAGGTCTTCGGTGATTACAGTCGGAGTACATAACACGACGCGGATACCCGCAGCCTGGGCAGCATCAACCATCTTTGTGACGTTTTCTTTGTACGCCTTCAGCACGTTGGGGTCGTGGGGTGCGTTTTGCCTGTGCCACACGTCGTTGATTCCAATATCAATCGTCACGATGGCCGGCTTCCTCTTGATGACGTCGCGTTCAAACCGTGGGACCAGATTCTCAGCTTTCTGGCCGCCAATGCCGGTATTGATGATCCGGGGAAGTTTCAGCTCCGGATACTGCTTCGCAAAGACCGTATCCATGTCACGGAGATAGCCGCCTGCCGCCGTAATGGAATCACCGATGGCAACGATCTGTTCACCGGCCTTGATTTCAAGTCCTTCGGCACAAACAGTGGACACCGCGACTGCTACAGAAATGGCAACTGACAACGAAACAACCATGCCTATTCTCATGAGGACCTCCTTGATGCTTACGTTAATGAACCTGCCTGCAACGACACAGAGCTGCACTGTATACGGGACAGGAAACTGCCGTCAATGAAGTTGATAAGTGAGTCGTGTAGCCTCAGAAGGTGCGAGAGATAGCCGCACTCATCATTCTGAGTAGTATTCCGAGGTTGTCGACGCCTTCACTATTCCCGTGCCGCTTGTCTTGTGACGATCGGCACGTATCCAGCCTCAAGGCCCGGCGGTGGGGTCACAATCAGAGCCGGATCGATATCGGCCAGCTTTCCGATTTTAGGGGGCGGCAGGTAATCACGATCCTTCTTCCAGCTCCGGTGCAGTTTCTCAACCTTTGCCTGCAGGCTCTCCCGCTCCTGATCGGTCAAGTCGGCGTTGAGCAAGGCTGGCTGGTCGGCGAACCGGTACCAGTAGTACGTCACGACACTGCCGTCGCCAGGATGTGACTGGAAAGGGCCAGCCACGTGACCGGGCTTCTTCCAGCAACTCTTCGCATCGTCAGGGGTGACGTAGGATTCAGGCCGATCCTCGCCGGGTCGGTCGAAGCGAATATGTGCCAGACCCGTTTCAGCAGGAACATCTTCCGCTCGAACCGGGACCCACTCCGCTTTCTTATCCGCTTTTACTATCAGGTGATAATACTCGGGGAGCGTGACCAGCCGGCCGTTACGGGAATAGTTTGTCGTCACGAGTTGGTTATTCCACCGGTATCCGAAGGTGTTAGAATCAAGTGCCGCTGGAGTCGCAAAAGCATTCCAGGTCAGTCTGGCCTTACCGTCACTGGAGCCATGTGCCGGGGAGATACTCCATGTCGCCCCACCCTTTCCGGTAAAGTTATGCACTCGCGCCGCAAGCGGGTCGATAGTGCCGCTGGCCGGCGGTCCACCCTCAAGCCAGGCCTTCACAACATTCCATAACGCGTTCCTGTTGTAGGACGTGATACAGTGCACCAGCGCCGAATCGCCGCCGGAGCCCAGGGGAAACGATGTAGGCGCTATTCTGGCATATGTCTCGCCCATTTTGTCCGTGGACTGAATGCTGGGAATGTACTGAGTTTCCATCTGCAGGGCCCTGT
>JBAXMA010000496.1:0-2171 GCA_037134535.1 bacterium | reverse complement strand
CCGTAAGCGCCGTATATCTCATTGAATGCTGCCCAGTAAACCATAGGCGAACTGAAAGCATAGGTGTCTCGCTTGCCGTCACCGTCGGGATCATCTTCGACGAACTTCTTGAATGCGATGTGCATTTCCTCGATCGTCTCCGGGATATTTGTAATGCCCACTTTCTTCAGCCAGTCCATCCGCCAGAGACCGGGTCCGGGATGCTGACCATCAAGCCAGAGGTTTGGGATTCCGTAGTTCGCACCGTTCCAGTAGGAAAGCAACCAGGCAGTTGGTGCCAGCCGGTTGACCATCTTCACATAGCTCGGAGCGTGCTTCATTATCAGCTCATAGGGGAGTTCGCAGAGGAAGCCGTGCGCGGCAAACTGCTGGACTGAGGAAGGATCACCCTCCCACGAGATGTCGGGAACCCCGCCACTGGCGTACATGAGCGCCTTCACTTCATCCGACTGACCGTAGCCCAGGAATACGGGTTTGAATTTGACGTTGAACCGCTCTTCAAACAGGCGCTGGACCCAGGTTCCGTTTGTGGCGGAAGGATGATAAGGCGGTCCCATCCAGATCAGTGTCAGTTTCTTACCGTCGTCATCCGCAGCGTCGATCGGGATTCCCGGCGCTGTGCTTTTGCCAGCCGGTTTGTGCGTGAGTTCCATGACCACAAGAAAGCTGATGATGATCGCGGCGGTAATCATCGTTGGCAGTATCTTACGCAGTGACCATGTGGATGCAGTTGTCATGTATAAACCAGGCCCGTACGGAATTGCTGAAATGCAACGAGAACTGGAAGAGTAGCTGACAGCCTTCCGAAAACAATAGAAAAAGCGGCTGAAAGGCACTGCCCTCAGCGATCTTTCGCATTCAGATGCTTCAGTTTCGGCGCAATGATCGCCTTGCAGTAAGGGTGTTCGAGGTTCTTGCCGTAGAAATTCTGGTGGTAATCATCTGCCTTGTAGAATGTTCCAGCCGCCACAATTTCAGTGACAATCTTGTCACTCAGTGACTTCTGAAGCGTGTCTTTCGATCTTTCTGCCGCCGCCTTCTGTTCCGGGGTGCTGAAGAATATTACCGAACGGTACTGCGTTCCATTGTCGTTGCCCTGCCGGTTGAGTGTTGTCGGGTCATGAACGTTCCAGAAGGTTTCCAGAAGTTTGTCATATGTTACCTTGCCAGCGTCATAGGTTACGCGGCTCACCTCGGCATGTCCAGTCGTCCCGGAACATACTGCATTGTAGGTTGGATTCTCTGTGGTGCCGCCCATGTATCCGACGTCCACACTTGTGACTCCCGGCAGTGTTCGGAAAGCAGCATCAGTGCACCAGAAACAGCCGGCTCCGAATGTTGCTGTCTGCAGTCTGCCAGCCTCAGTCTTAGGCGTGTCGGGAACAAACGTGAGTGCGGCGGAGTTTATGCAGTAACGTAGGCCGGTCGGAGCAGGGCCATCGTCGAATACATGTCCAAGATGTGACTCGCAACGGACGCAACGCACTTCCGTTCGTTTCATGCCGAGCGTTGTGTCTGTCTTTTCCTTTACCCTGTTCCTTGCGGTCGCTGCAGTGAAGCTCGGCCAGCCGGTTCCTGAATCGAATTTGTCATCTGATCTGAACAGCTCAAGATTACAGGCGGTGCATACGAACGTACCTTTCCTGTGGTCTGCGTAATATTTTCCAGTGAAGGCGCATTCTGTTCCGCCTTCTCTCAGGACTTTATACTGCTCCGGGGTTAATAGCTTTCTCCATTCCGCTTCAGATCTGACGATCTTGTCGTTCACGGTTGTATCACTCCCTGTTTTGCTGACGCACTCTATCTCTGCCTGACCCTTCCCGGTTCCCGGCAGGCAATAAGCTGCCAAACAGGCAAGCAGTCCTGCAGTCACTGCCATTGCCATCAATGCATCCCTGCCATTTATCCATGAATCTTCATGTCTCATATCTGCCTTTACTTATACACAGCAGGGATCGTGCCAGTCAATTCTGACTCAGCCAATCCGGTTCGATGGTGATGTCTCTCTCCCTCGACTCGGCGATCTTACCCAGGACTGAGCGCATGTCCAGATGCAGGGGCGATTGACGGGGCGATTGCAGCTCTGCCTGTGCAATATACCGCTCGACCGGCGGTACCCGAAACAGTATATAATAGATGCAGCTGGAAAGAGAAACGTACTCACAGGGGAG
>JBAXMA010000495.1:0-2174 GCA_037134535.1 bacterium | reverse complement strand
ATTGCGATAAAAAAAGAAGAAAATCGCGAAGTCTGCCGAAATCTGTCTTGCGCCCCCAAACAAAGAATTATGTATTTTGTGCTTGCATAGTTATGGTGTGTAAACTACTTTTCACGAAATTCATCTAAAGCCACTGGGGCCCTGAAGAGAGGGCCCCATGGGAAAGCTCAGAACTCGCCAGGGCGCCGCCGGTTTCGCAGCACTCCTCTTCCTTCTCGCTTTTTCCTATATTGCATTCTGGACAACCGTCTCCGCCGGCCCCGATCAAAGCAACGCTCCCGACGCCTCAACGCTCCCACGCTCTGACGTCTTTCGACCGTGGGACGATGCTGGCCAGGAAACGCCCGCCGACACATGGCCCGAATGGCTCACCGGCTGGTCGTCATCCGGCGGTTTGATCCTGACCAATCCACCGGCCTGGTATGTTCCGGCTGACGTTGCTGAAGGTGTAGACAACAGCCTCTACTTCAGCCTGGACCGCCGCTATCTCACAAACGACCTTACCTTGGACATGTCCATAGGCTGCTCCGACTCGCCGCAGTCTTCGCTCTACCTCGACATCCTGACCACCAATCTGCTGGATGTTGTGACAAACCTCTTCGGCAATCTCTTGCTTGGCGACCAGGAGGGCGGTCAATTTCGCATGGATCTGCCCATGGCCACAAACCCGGCCGCTTCGGTCATCCGGCTCCGTCGCAGCTCGGGCGCTATTACCGTATATGGCCTGACATTATGGGAATCGAATACAGGCATTGCTGCGGAATCTTCCGCTGGAGCCCGACAGCAGGGCGTTTCACAAGGCGAGATCATGCCTGGTACCGGCGGAGCAGACGGCCTTGATGTGCCAGAGTCGGACTCCTCGCAGCCCGGCGAAACTACGAAAAGAGGCGGGAGTTCAACACAGACCGGCCGCGGGAAGGCGCTCTTTGTGGACGCCGCCAGAGGCCACGATCATAACGACGGCTTTGCCGCTGCAGTGGAAAGCAGCGGGCGCGGCCCGAAGAAGACCATCAACAGCGCACTTCGCTCAGCCCAGGAAGGCGACAGCATCACAATTAGCGCTGGAACGTATCATGAGACCGTTGATCTCCGCGGGAAAGGTGTGCAGGTCTATTTCAAAGGGACAGTTTCCATGTAGCCGGTCAGGCACCTCAGTAGGTCAGCCATTCCTGGCTGACCCAAAGGTTGTTCTGATCGGGACCAAATGAACTGGAGGAAAAGAAGATGAAGAGAACGTATCTTAAGCCAATCACAGCGCTTGCCGCTGCAGCATGTGTCGCAGTTGCCGGCATTGCCCATGCTGACACTTTGTATCTCGACAACCTCGTGGTTACCAACACGGTGGCCCAGACCGCACCTGTGTCAACCAACTACTTTCTCGGCAAGGTTGGCATTGGCACAAACAACCCAAGCGCACAACTGCACGTTGCCGGTGAGATGAAGGTGGACGGAGCAATAACCCTGCCGCGCCAGGGTGACGTCGAGATGGGCATTTATACGAACGGCGCGTCGACCAACGGCGCATCGCCGGGCTATCTGCCCGCCGGAACTCAGGGCGCTATGCTCTATCACAACGGCACAAACTGGACCGCTCTGACGAATCTGTATTGGAGCGGAGCGAACAATCGACTGTATTTCAACAGTGGCGCAAGTGGGAGCTATGCGGACACGGCATCCGGCCAATTCTTCATGGGAAGCAACAGGATCTCGAATGTGGCAGAGCCATCAGGCGCACAAGATGCAGCTACAAAGAACTACGTGGATGGATTGCGCTATGTTTCGAGAGGAGATCCAGGCGGCTACGACTGGACTGAGTCATCGCTCACCGAAGACACTGCCTGGCATGATCTCAGTTGCAGCAATATTGTTCCATCCGGAGCCAAAGCTATTCACTTCCTTGCCTATGCGAGAGCAAACGCAGCGGGCCCTAGTCTAATGCTCAGAAAGAAGGGAAACACCAACGGTATCAGCAGGCTTATCGCTTTTACACAAGTGGCGGGAGTCTACGTGTTTTCCGAAGGCATTGTTCCATGCGATACAAATAGAATGGTTCAGTATTATGTTACAGCGGGAATGACGAACGAAGGGGCGGTCGTTCGCGGTTGGTGGTACTAGCGAATACGGGAGGAAGCATCAATGCGGAAATCAACACTTGTACTTATCGGATCGGTTGC
>JBAXMA010000494.1:0-2194 GCA_037134535.1 bacterium | reverse complement strand
GTCTCCTGAAAGTTTCCGCCGCATTCTACGGCAAGAACGACCTCGCCGCCTGCATTCACGGCAAGAACCGAGGCGCCGATTTTTCCTCCGGCCAGTTCAAATCGAATACCGGGCCTCATCCGGCCCGACATTCTGCAAAGAGCTGTCCATTTCCCGGGTTCAATTTCCTCAAGAAGCAGGACTTCTACCCGACCAGAGCTACCGGTCTTTGTCCCGAACAGACGTGAAGGAATGACTTTTGTGTCATTGGCAACCAGGATATCGCCTGCTTTCAAAATTCGAGTCAGGTCAGAAACGGAACCGTGTTCGATCGTGCCGGAACTGCGGTTCACAATCATCATCCTGGCATCGGTACGCTCAGCAGGAGGATGCTGGGCAATGAGCTCCGGAGGCAGGAAATAATCAAAGTCGGAAGTTTTCATTCACCGATAATCTTCACAAGCACCCGCTTTGACCGCTTCCCATCGAACTCGCCGTAGAAAATCTGCTCCCAGGGCCCGAAATCCAACGCGCCACGCGTAACTGCAACGACTACCTCGCGCCCCATCACTGATCGCTTGAGATGAGCATCGGCATTATCTTCACCGCCATTGTGATCATACTGAGCATAAGGTTTTTCCGGTGCCAGCCGCTCCAGCCATTTTTCAAAATCATGGTGCAGACCGCGTTCGTTGTCATTGATGAAGACTGACGCCGTTATATGCATTGCATTGACTAGGACGAGACCTTCCAGTATTCCGCTCTCCGCAAGGCACGACTGGACCTGCGCTGTAATATTGATGAACTCACGGCGCTGCCTGGTCTGGAACGTCAACTCTTTGCGATACGATCTCATATCAGTCCAGCACCTGCATATCGCACAGCTTCCGGTAGTGTCCGCCTGCATTGTAAAGCTCTTCATGAGTCCCGCGCTCTGCAGTCCGGCCTCGTTCAATGAGGAGGATCTGACTTGCGTGTCTCACTGTGCTGAGACGATGCGCAATGGCAAGAACAGTCCGGTCTTTCATCGCCATTGTAATTGCGTCCTGAACAAGCCTCTCGGTAACAGTGTCCAGCGCGCTCATTGCTTCGTCAAGAATGAGTATGGGTGCATCCTTGAGGATTGCCCGTGCTATGGCTATACGCTGTCGTTCACCCCCGCTGAGCACAAAGCCTTTTTCGCCGACCACACGATTATAGCCACTGGCATCAGCAACAATGAAGTCGTGAGCGTTAGCCTTCTTCGCCGCAGCTATAACTTGCTCCATAGAGGCGTCCTCTGTGCCGTAAGCAATATTGTATGCAATGGTTTCATTGAACAGAATGGTCTCCTGGGTCACAACCCCGATCAGCTTGCGCAGTGAATCGATCTTAATTTCCCTGATGTCAACGCCATCGAGCAGAATGCGCCCTGCGGTAGGATCGTAGAAACGCGCCAGAAGATTCGCTATTGTCGTCTTGCCGGTGCCAGTCTCTCCAACGAGTGCAACCACCCCGCCCCTCGGTACCTCGAGACAGATATCACTCACCGCAGGCTCCGTATCCGGCCCGTAGGAAAATGTGACGTTTTCAAACACCACCCTGTCTTTAAACTCAGCGACCTTAACGGCAACCGGGCTCTCCTTAATAACTGTGTCGGTATCCAGCAGTGAGAAGATCCGGTCAAGAGCTGCCCCGCCTCTCTGAATATTTGCGTTCAATCTGGCCATCTGCCGTATCGGCCGGTACACGATAATCGCAGGCAGAAGAAGAGGAGTGAGACGCGCAAACGGGATGTGCTGCGAGTAGCAGATGATAAGAAATGCTCCGATAAGAAGAACACCTGCAGCCTCCATTAACGGCGCCATGAACAGCTCCGCCTTCAGCGCCCTTACAACAGACTTGAAATAGCTGACGCTGACTGACTGGAACTTCTCGAACTCAATTTTCTCGGTATGGAACGCTTTAACCACCCTGATGCCAGTGAAAGTCTCGTGCATACGGCTCACAAGATCCGAAATACGCTCCAGCGCACGATGGGTATACCGTTTCACAATACGGCCAAGCACAACGATAGGGATGATGCACAGCGGAAATACGAGAAACATAGAGGCAACAAGTGGCAGCATGTTGCATTGAATCGCGTAGATAACGACAAAGACCGATGCGCCCACCATGACCAGCGGGGCTGTGGCACAATCGGATATCGTAGTGGCAACCACCGATTCTACAACAC
>JBAXMA010000493.1:0-2215 GCA_037134535.1 bacterium | reverse complement strand
AACATGCTGTATCGGTTGCAGATCCACAGCGCTGAGCCTGCTACGGCAGACCTCCTGAAAACGATTCCTGAACTCATCGAATTTCTCACGTAGTACCGTAAATCCGGCAGCAGCAGTATGTCCCCCGAAGCCCTCAAGTGTCCCTGCACACTCCCCCAGCCCTGCAACCAGATCAAAACCCGGAACACTCCGGCCCGATCCCTTTCCGACTCCATCTTCACCAAAGGCAATGACAAGTGCAGGTCTGGCGTATTCTCTGCAAAGCCTCGATGCGGCAAGCCCTATTACACCGATATGAAGGTCATCCATGCCGACTACCACGCACTGATCCTTCTCTGGATTGAACAACCGGTTTGCTTCCTGTCTGGCTTTGTCGCTGGTTTCGCGCTCCACAGAAATCCTGCGCTGATTAACCGCTTCAAGATCTCTCACGAGGACTGCAGCCCGTTCCGCATCTGCCGTAAGAAGCAGCTCCAGGACTGATTCCGGACTGCCCAGACGACCAGCAGCATTAAAGCGTGGTCCGACAACATAGCCCAGATGGTACGTGTCAATACTCTCACGGGGCAAAGCCAATGTATCAAGAAGAGTGCACATGCCGGTATTGGAGGTCTCTCTCAGTCGCATGATGCCGTTCCAGACGAGAATCCTGTTCTCCCCTCGCAACGGCGCAATATCCGCAACTGTTCCGATCGCAACAAGGTCAAGCAATCGCCGCAGATCCACCTTGCCAGACGCGGCATTTCCACTGTCACGACCGCGCTTTAGAAGCGCATGACAGACCTTGAATGCGACTCCAACACCGGCCAACCCCTTAACATCTTCATCAGGGCTCAAATGGGGATTCACCAGAGCAACTGGCGCGGCCCCGGACTGCTGGATCTCATGGTGGTCAGTAACCACGACATCAATCTTCCGCTGAGCGGCAATCGCTATAGCCTCAGCGCTGTTTGAGCCGCAATCAACTGTGATAATAAGCCGTGGATCAAGAGTCCGGATGCAGCGATCTATACCAGCAACGGTCAAACCATAACCTTCGGTCATGCGATTCGGAAGGCACGGTTCAACACTGCCGCCAAGGAGCCGCAACACCTGCACGATCAGAGCAGTACTCGTAATGCCGTCTGCATCGTAATCGCCGAAGATCGCGATGCGTTCTCCCGCATCCAGCGCCCGCCAGATCCGATCCACTGCGTCAGTCATTCCGGGCATGCGAAAGGGATCCGAGATAGCGCTGAGCCTCGGGTGAAGGAAATGATCGATTTTATCCGAAGCAGTCAACCCCCGAAGAATTAGAACCTTTGCAACGGCAAGCGGCAGACCAAACTTTAAAGAAAGATCTTCTGCCAAAACCCCGTCAACTTCTGCAACCTGCCATTTCTTCACCAAGGCATTGATCTTTGACATCAAACCCCAAGCAGTTACCGTTTATCTCTACCGACTGCCGGCGTACCACGGCTGAGTGCAAGAACGACAGAAACCGCAACGAACATCGCCGAACATGCCGCGCACAATGCGCCAACAAACAGCACAAGCCCGAAGTCCTGCGCCTGTCCGCGGCAAACGATCACCATCGCTGCCGCTCCAAGCAGTGCCGACCCGCATATCGTAATCGTGTACCAGATGGTCCTGCTGATTGCGACCTCGAACACTTCTTGCGGAAGTTTCCTCTTGTATACAGAATCCAGGCCAAGTTCTTTCATCCGGTCAAAGATACCAAGCGTTACACAGATTGAACAACCTGCGACAACCACAAGTGCGGCAGTAACAGCCGGGCCAATCGCATGTCCTGTCAGGCTGAATACGCCAACTGTAAGGAGAACTGCATGTATTGCCGCGACGCTTACCCCCAGAGCATGCCGCAGCCCGAACCGCATACTCACGAAAACCGCGACACCAAACAAGGCTACGACTGCACCATACACTGTCCCCGGAAGATCAGGCACAGTCACCAGCCACCTGCCTTGCACGATGTTGAAAATCAACAAGCCCCATGTCGCAACGATAGCTACCAGTGACAAAATCACCGCGTGCAGACGTTTCTGCACCAATCCAAATCGTGCATCTGCAACCTGAGGGCCCTTCACTTGAACATCACGCACCAGTCCCGCTACCGCAAGAACCAGTACTGCTCTGGCAAAAACAAATGCAACAAAAAGGCAGACAATAGTACAAGCGCACAAGCCCACGGCAAACCGCTTCAATGGATCAGTAC
>JBAXMA010000492.1:0-2226 GCA_037134535.1 bacterium | reverse complement strand
TTATTATCTTTGCTGGTCATCACATAGAATGGGATCTCACAGTCATAACTCCGCTCCAGCGCCAGTATCTTGCGGCAATGGATCTCAAACAGCGTTGCTCCGGATATCGGCGCAACCGGAAAGCAACCCTTGGGCCCGTCAAAGCCCAGCCTCGACCCCTGCCCGCCGGCAACAAGGATCACCCCCACCTTTCCCTCGCTCAACGCCTTCCCGCCAGCGACTCGTGCACAGGCAATCTCGGTTTTGGAGGGTCGTAACACATCTGCCGGTTCAATGTCACCGGTCGCTATCGCACCCTTTGCCCGGGTCAACACAGCCCTCATCCTGGTAATCTCGGAGAAGTTAAGCGCCTCAACCTGTGCCAGCAGATCAGATCTCTCTTTTAATCCCAGTTCGGGCCAGAACCTGATCACATGACTTTGGCCATTCTGCTTCAGCAATTCAGCGTCTTTCTTGTAGGCTATTGCCATTCTTTCCATCCCCTGATTATGTGTGCCTGATATAAGTTGCTAACTACTTCTTCACGCCAAGACGATCAACGAGACTATCCAAGTCCTTCTGTTCCTCAGGACGCAGTCGCTCCCGTTTCGGCAGGACTTTTGACACCAGTTCCCGCGCACGATCTATCTTCCCCATCTTTGCCTGCAAATCGGCCATGTGAAGGCTAATCATCGGACCATTAGGTGCAAGAGACAATGCTGTCTCAAAAGCCTGCTCTGCTTCGGCGAACCGATTGGTCGATAAGTTTCCGCTCCTCGTAAGAATAATTCCAAGCGTATCCCACACGCGGGGCATTTTACGATTCACTCCTACCACCTCGCGTATCAGCTTTTCTGCTTCCTGGAATTCACCCCGTTTCTGCAGCAACCAGGCGAGGTCATTAAGCGCTTGAGGTAAGCGCTCTTTTTCCATACTCCTGCGGTACAAGTCCTCTGCCAGTACAGTATTTCCCTGCTGGTCCTGAAAAGAACCCATCGCGTAGTTCGCGAGAGCATGTGTCGGAGCAATCCGCAAAAGAGCCTTTGCATGCGCATACAGTCTATCCTTGCCGGCCTCGGCAAAGTCCAGCCTCAGCAACTGCTCGAGTAAGCGAGGATTATCCGGACGCGAGACAAGCGCTTGCTCCAGTAGTCGCCTGGCAGTGCTTGAATCATCCTGCCTCAACGCCATACGTGCAGAAAGATATGCCGTAGCCTGCTGGCCACCATCGATCTTTGACATGCGCTTCAGGCACATGTCCAGAGCCGCACGGTCATTATC
The DNA here is from genome assembly GCA_037134535.1 of bacterium. Taxonomy (GTDB): domain Bacteria; phylum Verrucomicrobiota; class Kiritimatiellia; order SPBP01; family SPBP01; genus JBAXKQ01. The sequence continues at coordinate 966 of JBAXMA010000492.1, read as the reverse complement.
ATGAACCAGAACTTCACCAAGAAGCTGCCAAGCGTCAAGCATCTCCGGCCTGGTCTCAACCAGCTTCTCAAGAACTACCCGCGCCTTATCGTAATCACCCGCGGCAATGTGCGTATTTGCCTGTTCCAGAGCAATCTGAACACCATCAATTCCCGCAACCTCCGCCTTTTTCAGAAACTCCGCAGCCGCCTCCAAATCCAGGTTCATCCTTGCAATCCTGGCAAGTCCTAACAACGCCAGACCGTCTTTGGGATCTTCTGCCAGGAGTTTCTTGTACGTAGCTTCTGCCTTATCTGGCATATCGACTGATAGATACAATGCCGCAAGATTCCCCAATCCTTCCCGCTTCCTGCCGGATGGGAGTAACTTTAAAGCCCGAGTGAGATCTGACACCGCGGTTGCGGAAAGGCCCATACGTGCCCAGATCGCCGCAAGTTCCGCGAAAGTGGCAGGACTTCTAACGTAGCCGAAGAAGTGAGAAAGCGCCCAGATACCGGGCTTTGTCTTCTGCCGTTTTGCGATGGTCTCAAGATTCTTCCTGACTCCGGCAACATCACCAGCAGCCGATCCTTTTGCAAGCATGGACTCCATGTTGAGCAAGGCACTGATATTGCCAGGTTCTATTTCATGAGCCTTGCTGTAGGCCTCAAAAGCATCTGCGGGACGACCGAGATCTTCCATCAGAACGCCCAGGTTGTTAGCCACCATGCTCATCTGCCGGAGAGTGTTCGCTGCGAGCATGCCACTGCGGGCGGCAATCTCCTTTCCATCGACCATTTTCGCCTTCGGGACCATCTCCTGCCAGAACGATCTGTGCGCCTCAAGGAGCTTGGATGGATCCGGCACATTACCTTCCTTGAAGCCCAGAAACACCATTCTATTTGGAACCACCGTCATGCCCGCGCCAGACAAGAGATCCGGCATGACGAGAAGAGCGACCTTCTTATCAATCTCAGGGTCTGACGC
>JBAXMA010000491.1:0-2231 GCA_037134535.1 bacterium | reverse complement strand
CTGTTGCCTGTTTCTTCGCCAATGCGTTTCTCACCGGGCTTGATCGCCGGCTCGAGTCTATTCCGGACCTTTTCTATTTCAGATATGCCGACGATCTTCTTGTACTCTCTGAAAACCGCGATGCTGCAGTGACTGCTGCACGCGTTATAGACGAAGAACTGTCAGTTCTGAAACTGAAGAGTAATTCTAAACACGAGCATGAGTTCACTCTGACGCGTGATAGCCATGGCGATGAACGGTTTCGGCCTTTGAGCCATTTCAGACACCTTGGCCTCGACTTCCGTGCCGGCGGCACAGTAGGTCTTTCCCGTGACAAGACTCGCAAGATACATAACCTCTTCCGCTATGCCTTCAGACGCCGTGCGGGCACCTTCAGGCGTCTCAAGGACCCAGTCAAGAAAGCACAACTGGCTATAGACATCAGCAAGAAGGTACTCGATACCGGTCTTCGCAACGTCGGGATCATTGACTATTACCTCCGCCATGTCTGTGAAGAGGATCAACTGCAGATGATTGACCGCTGGCTGGCGGAAGAAACACTTTCCCTTGCGTTCGGCGGTCATCGGAAAGGTAACTTCCTGAAGCTGTCTTTCAGCCGCCTGCGTTCAATGGGTTTGCCTTCTTTGGTCCAGCGAAGACGACTGATAACTCATGGCCATTTGGAATCGACTTTCTTCGTCTGGAAGAGCACTATGAGCTCCAGACGATCCGGGGCAAGGGCGGCCAGACCGGTAAGCGGGTTAACAGCCCGTTCTGATCCGGTTTTCTCTCCGTGCCCAGAAGCAGCAGCTCAAACATGCTCGTGAGAGAGGGCGCTGCCTGTAGATGGGTGTAATGGAAGTCCATTCAGCTGAAGCTGAATGGTCGTTGCTTTCGCCTGCGCCCCGGTCGTCGCTGACAAGAGTGCCGGTCTGAATCAACGTTGCGGCTTCAATGCCGTGCAAGGAGGATGACATGTCAATATGGAGCGATGTTAAATGTCCTGTCTGCAAGTCACCGGGTGCTAAGCAGCTTCTGTGGATGGTCAAGTGCCCGCATAATGGATGCGACAAATATGATCCCGATCTCGCGCTTGAAGCAAGGTCGCGTGTCACGGCGAGCGCACATTCTGTGCCGCTCACAGGCAGTTTCAATCCAGGCCTGAATGCGATTACGATCCGCTACCGTAATGCTGCTGGCATTGATAAGACCTACACCGGTGACAAGACCACCGTTAAGGCTGCAAATGCTCACATCACAATCTGTCTGGTTCCAACCGGGAAGCGTTGTTCTTTCAGCCGCGAACGCATTATGAATCTTGCAGAGATCACACCGTACATTCCGCCCGCCGACAAGCTCAGCAGTGTGGATCGCCAGATACTGGGTTACCACCAGTCGAAAGGCACAACTTCGCCGCGCCATGAAGCAGTAAAGCAAAAGCTGGGGAAACCTGCCTGAGTCACTTACAGGATGCGGGCGCAGTCAAGCTGAACCCCTGCATAGCCCAGTCGATCCGCATGATTCATGTACAAGTGGCGCGGCTTGCCCGCGCCCGCATTGATAGTCACCGAACAGGAACACCTACTGACGTGACACTATCCGCCCATGCCCGGCAAACGGATAGTCAATGGTGATGCGCCCCTCGCCGGTATCGCCGATACCACTGAAGAGGTCCGCTTTGCCGTCGGGACGCATAGTTATGCCTGACGTGAAGGCGCAATCGATCAATTCCGGCCGCTTCGCCGGGCTGTCAGGATAGCATGACCGTGTACCAATGATCTTCTGATCCACAACGACGTGCTTCCTGGGATCGAACACAAATGCAACATTCAGGTAGACTGATAAGTTCTCACCTGCAACGTTGTTGCCGTTGTATGACTTGTGGCCGATGACCCCGATCAGTCCGCTATCAAGAAGGTAAGCCTGGTTACACCCGCCCCACTCGCCATCGGCGAATAGTTCCGGAATGTATGGTGCATTCTCAATTACTTCACTGGTGAGGTCTTCGAGCCGATCTATTATCGCGAACCCGATCTGGGATTCGCTCCCGAAACGGCGCCGTATTTCTTCATTACGAGGGCGCGAAAAGACTCCAATCTGACGGCCTGCCAGCTCGACAAGCCTGATATCCTTCATGTTCTCCGGACCGGTCGTGAAGTAGTACAAGTCATGTAGATCGGTTCCTTTGTAGAAGTAACCGCATACCATGTCAAAACTGCCGCTTTTGTACCGGACATGGGTTCCTCCGAGTA
>JBAXMA010000490.1:0-2235 GCA_037134535.1 bacterium | reverse complement strand
CTTCCGGACTGCGCAGCACGAACCCGGTTCCCGCAGCAGAAGGGGTGCTTGCAACAGCAGCAGTCGCCACAACCGCAGAGGCGTCAACTGCAGCCCGGGAGACACCGGCAGCAGAGGCGGCGAACAGGAAGTCGGTATCCGGAATCGCCGGCATATCGATTGCCCGCGAGTAGAGATAAGCGCCCTTGCAAGTGAACTTCGCATCCAGATTGCGCAGCTTGAGCAGCGTCTTTTTCTGGTCGGCTGTCAACGTGCCGGCCACCTTTGCGAAAGCCACGGCATAGAAGTAGGATATTTCGCCATCAAGTTCACCGTATCGTCGTGAAAGGGCCATAACCTTTTCTTTATCAACCGCGGCTTCCTTCATAAAACGCCGGAGTTCGATCGCAATAGCGCGACGGGTTTTGACGATCTCGGTGAGATCGGACTTCTGCTGCGTCACAAGGCTCGTTATAAGTTTGCGCTGCGTGTCGGTCAGGGCGGCCAGAAATGCTTCGCCGCTGTCACCGGTCAGCGATGTACTGATCGAGAAGTTCACGTTGCCCATGGCCGGTATGTCTTTCATGTAGAACGAGCCAAAGTAGGTTGCGTGCCGTTCCGGACAGAAGTAGACATCAGCCTCCACGTTGCCGGCATACCAGCTGAACATCTCGCTGGCGTATGTCATGACGGCGACGTGAGCAGTGTGAGACATGCTCTTTTTATCAACCTGATCCTTCAGTTCGGGCCAGGTGGCGGAATTACTAAAGACCATTTTCGACAGAGCCGCCTTCTGCGCATCTGTAAACGATCTCACGATTCCACCGAGAACTTCCGCGCGCCTGTAGCTGAGGAGGCCGTCGATTTCGTACAGGCTGGCCGTATACTTCATTACTGCTTCACGGTTGAGACCGGCGCTCCCCGCCGGGATACTGCCATCGAGTTGCCTGCAGAAACTCTTGATCAGCGGGAAGCGCTTGTGGACAAAGTCGGTCAGCAGCTTCTCCTGTTCAAGGGCCAGGGCGATGAGCTTTGCCTTCTGTTCGTCGGTGAGGACAAACAACATGTTATTGGCCGCCCGGGGCACGAACGATGTGTTGTGCCCGAGCTGGTTGGAGTCAACATCCCGCATGTACTGGAAGCCGCAGAAGTCCGCCACCTTGCCGGGCGGAAGGAATGTATTGCACCCCATGTCGCCCGTCAGGAACGCAAGGCCATCGAAGGCGATCGTGTTCAGCTGAGCACGGTCAGAAACTGCCTGCTCAACCGAGTAACCGCCCTGCCCCCGTGATTCACGCCCCCCCTTGCTCAACCTCGTTTCGCCTGACTTCGATTGCAGCTGCGCACGGTCATTACCACCGCCCTGTCCCTGCCCTTCACCATGGCCTTGTCCCTGTCCCTTTCCTTGTCCCTGTCCTTGCCCCGGTGGCGGTGCGAGGTCACGCAGTTTATCCGGATCAAAACCGGCATCCCTGATGGCATCGGCCATCGATGGACCACCCCGCAGGCCGGCCTGACGGAAAGCCTCATGGATCGCTTTTGCCTGATCCGCTGTGAGAGTGCTCGCGTCATACTTCGACAGTATAGCCTTCACCTGCTCCTTCTGAGCATCTGTGATGGTCTCGCTCTTCCCCGCTCTATCCTCCCCATGGGGTGGTCGCCTGTCATCATTACGTGATTCCCTATTATTCTCCTGCGCCATCGTCTGCACAGCCATTGCCATCGCGAAACCAGTCACCACTATCGCTACTCTTTTCATGTTGCCGCTCCTTTCGTTTCGTTTCACGGCCACCCCTTCTCCATTCATCTGAGAACATGGTACAGCAGGCACATTACCCGCAAGTCACAGGATGATTACAAAACCGTAATGAACCTGAACTTGTTTATCATTGCCCACGGTGGCACTATGTGACGCATGAGAATTCTTGTGGTGGAGGATGAGAAGAAACTGGCCGGCTTCGTCCGCAAGGGACTGGAGGAACACGGCTTCAACGTGACCGTCAGTCATGACGGCAATCAGGCTTATGCTCTCGCATGTGCTGAGACTTTCGATCTGATCGTTCTCGATATCATGCTGCCCGGCCGGGACGGGCTCAGTATCCTGAAAAACCTCCGCGAAAAGAAGAAGACCGTACCGGTCATACTCGTCACCGCACGTTCAGAGACGAACGAACGTGTGGAAGGACTGAACCTCGGAGCCGACGACTACATCGCGAAGCCATTCTTTATGGATGAACTTCTCGCGCGGATCCAGGC
>JBAXMA010000489.1:0-2284 GCA_037134535.1 bacterium | reverse complement strand
GCTCAGCTTATAGGCCGTGAACCGGAACTTACCCCAGTCCTCAAAATGGTCTGAGTCCAGATTACTTCCTTTGTCTCCGGCTTTTCTGATACCGAGATGACTTCCAACTTCGCGGTCAATAGGCAGATACTCGTGAAATCCCATCAGAACAAGCAAATGCCTTGTCGCATACTTTCCGAAGCCATGCCACGAAAGGATCTCCTTCTCTGCTGTCATGGCATCAGACTTCAAGGTGGGATCCATAAGCCAGCTGACATCACCTGTCTTCTTCGCAAGCAACAGCAGCGACTTACTGCGATAGCCCATGCCGACCTGCTCCTTGAGAAACTGCTCACCGGCCTTTATGACTCTCTCAGGCCGGGGAAAGGTCTTCATACCCGAAGGCGCTGTCTCGCCCAGCTGCTCGCAGAGATTCCGGCACATCTTCCCGGTATAGCCCCATGAAGCATTGGTAGTACACAGCGTTTTGACGGCATCTTCCCATAACGTCGGAGATCGAAGCATCCGGCCCCATCCCTGCTTTGCCAGGCGCAGCAGACGGGTTGCCTTCTTCTGCTTACACATTGCCTCAAACTCATGAAGCGGAAAATCCAGAGACAGCATGTGTTCCGCTATAGCGGCAAGTTCCTTACAGTGCTTTTGGCCGCGAACCACAATACATCCCGGGGCTGTCATAACTTCCAGTGTGGCAACAGCCCCGGACTTGAGCACAAGCGGATAACGGAATCCGTCTTCTGTCAGTTCAAGGGGCGCCAGATACGCCCATCCATGACTTTGAAGAATAGGAGAAAGAGCTCCATCAGACATCTTGCTAATCTGCGTCATCCGTTTTGATCCTTGTAGACCTTCCAGGGCTGCTGGTCCCTAATCCCTGGTTCGTTTTCTACTGCGACTTCTCACCTGATGGCACTCCATGTTTAACCTCCAGGGGTAAAGTGTTTGCCAGCAGGATGGAGAAAAGGAAGGAGCACAGGGCAAAGTAGATGGAATAGGTATAGTGGCCTGAAATGTCTTTGAGCAGCCCCCCCATGTAGGAGCCCACAAAGGGACCAATGCCCATTACAATCATGGTGGCAAGACCCCAAATTCTGCCCAGGGTCTTCTGGCCGTAGATGGCTCCGGTATAGCCAACCACTCCGCCGGGAACAATGGCCCAGTAGATTGCGAAGACAAAGCAGGATGCATAGGCGAACAATCCGATCCTTGAACTGGCGAGCAGCAGCACGCACGCCAGCAGACCCGTTGCTGGTCCGCTAATGAGCATGATCTTCCTGCCTCTGGTTTCAGTGCCTGTGACCTGAACCACCATGTCGGCGATCTTGCCCATAATCGGCATTGAAAAGATGCCAACAAGTCCGATAAGGGCATAAATGTTCGTGGCCTTCTCGAGGCTGAACCCAACGTCCTGGGTCCAATAGTTCACGATCTGAGTCCAGATGAGGAATTCGCCCATCATGCTGGTGAGAAATGTGAGGATGACGGCCCATATGGCATATCTTGAGAAGGCTTTGGCTGTGGTCCATTCATATTCCACAGCTGCCAAAGTGCCGCGTGTTGCCGGATTGGTGCCGAAAGGCTTCATGCCGTAGCTCTCAGGGGATTGCTTTGCCACAAGTGCGGCCACCGCCAATGCGATTAACAAGATCACGCCAAGGATTGTCATCTGAAAGCGCCATGCATGTTCCAGACCCAGAAGGGCATCCTTAACTTCCGGCATGGCAAGGATTGAAGGGACCTTCAGTTTCGTGGCGATTGCCTGGGCCAACTGCCCCGGGTCCATAGCTGTGCTGTTCTCAACCAGCGGGCGGATGGCCTGATCAAGTTTGGCCTGACTGGCGCTGAGGGCGGGCTTGACCAACTGGGCCAGGACGAACTGGGCCATAGGACCACCGGCGAAAGCAAATCCCCACATGGTGGCATAGGACTTGCCGATATACCACTTACGAACGGAGACAGTGGAGGCGACCCACAGCATGCCGGTGGCAACGCCGCCGAGGAGACTGTATGTGAAAAGGTACGCAATGTGGGTATCCACCCGGGCCGTGAGAACAAATCCCAGAGAGCCAAAGACAGCGGCCACGGCATAGACTGGCCTGGTGCCCCACTTGTCCAGCATCATGCCGCTGAAGTAGGCAGCCACAGCGTAGAACACCATCATGAGTGAGTAACCCAGGGTAATCTCAGAAGTGGTCCATCCGAGGGAGATGGCCATGGGCCCCTGAAGGATAGCGAAGGTAGCCCGATACCCGAAGAGACAGAACACAGCCAGCTATGAAGCACACAC
>JBAXMA010000488.1:0-2292 GCA_037134535.1 bacterium | reverse complement strand
ACACCAGGCACATGCTCTTCATTGTCAGTGGCGCGTTCGATAAGCTCGGAGAGCTTGTAAAGCGGCGCGTCGGTACCTCGAGGATAGGTTTTACACAACCCGAACAGGACAAGCGGTCGGAAGTTGAGTACCTCAAGCTCGCCTCCACAAAAGACTTTATCGAATTCGGATTCGAACCCGAATTCATAGGTCGCCTGCCCGTCAGGGTAGTCTGCGAGCATCTCGGGGCTGCAGATCTTGAGGAAATCCTTATGAAGTCCGAAGGCAGCATCCTCATGCAGTACCAAGCTGACTTTGCCGGATACGGCATCAAGCTGACTGCGACCAGAGAGGCTATCTCCACCATCGCCGGACTCGCAGAACAGGAGCATACCGGCGCGCGCGGATTGATGACGGTGCTAGAGAAGACACTGCGTGACTACAAGTTTGAACTGCCATCGTCTTCACTGAAACAACTCAGCATATCAAGGCAGATGGTCATTGCGCCGGCCCGGGAATTATCACGAATGATCGCAAAAGGCCTTAAGAGCAGGAGTAGTCAAAGCTAACATGAATGACACCATTGCCTCGACAATCCTGATCCTCATATGCGTTGTGGTAGTCGTCAGCAACGTCGTCATCTTCGGCTCATTCAGGCGTAAGTTGCGAAATATTGAGGACTCAATCCACAAGCGAAAACCATAAACGAACGTCTTTCTCCTTGCGCACCGGAGCGTACGGCGATAAGTTGCAGGTTGACATCCACAAGGTCGATGTCGGACAACATAACAAGTGCTGTCATGTGATGCACTGTGTAAAAGGGAGCGTCTATGAGCGATGTGCCGGCCAGGTGCTCGCGTTGCGGGAATGAGATCCGAGTCTCGGAATTCATAGCCCTCGAATCATTGAAATGCCCCAACTGCAAGAGTCAGCTGATTTTGGACAAGTCCACAGTCGAGCGAGGCGCGAACCGACTTGCCGCTCGCAAAGAGAAACCCCCTGAGCCGGCAGCCGCGCCTGAGAGCAACCCAACGACATCGAATGGAGTGAGTTCCTTACGCCGCAAACGCAGGCCAGAGAGCAAAATCCGGCAAATCGGCAAGATTGGTGTCTCTGACTATGTCATCAGCTGGTTCATCTTTCTCACGCTGACTCCGGTGCTGTGCCTGCTGCGATACGTGGACTTTCTCGCTGAGAGCGATGTACTGGACTTAATATACGGAGGACAGATTGCCTTTGCCATCTTCTATCTCGTCATCCTCGTGGAAGCATTCTCAGACGACATATTCGACGGAATTCTATGCTTATTTCTGGCTCCATACACATTCTATTACCTGTTCGTCAAGTCGACGTCGTTCGTTCTTCGCGCCATACTCCTCGCACTCTTTGCCGCATTTGGCTATGATATCTGCCTGACTGTTTACGCGTGGATAATATGGGCAATCGATTACGTTACCTGGTGGATCAACACAGGCGCACTCAACGGGTGATGCCAGGCAATCGAAGGTTCATTTTCTGCTGCAGCTGGAAACAAATCCCTGCAGGATAACGCGACGACTGAATTATCAACACATCCTGCCTGCTATACGGTGGATCTGGTCTGCTCAATCCAGGAAATGATCTTTCCGGCTACAGCGTCCTTGGACATAAGCGGCAGATGCCTGACGACACCGGCACAGTCCAGAAGCGAGACGCGGTTTGTGTCTGTCTCAAAACCCGCATCCGCGCGCGACACATCATTAGCAACGATCAGGTCAAGCTTCTTGGCTGACAGCTTGCGCGCCGCCTCGGCAATTGGGTCCCCGGTCTCTGCTGCGAAACCGACAATTACACGACGGCCCTTCCGGGCAGAAACTGTTGTAAGAATGTCAGGGGTCTGTTCAATGGCAATGCTGGGCACTTCTCCGGTTTTCTTGATCTTCGTCCTGCTCACCTTGACCGGGCGCCAGTCGCAGACGGCCGCGGCCATGATCAGGACATGGCACCATTTCATGTTGGCTGTCACCGCAGCAAGCATCTCCTCCGCAGTCAGGACATTAAACACCCTGACATTCTCCGGAGCTGCCAGGCATACAGGTCCTGATACCAGCCTGACTTCATGTCCCATGCCTGCCGCAACACGAGCAAGCGCATAGCCCATCTTGCCGGATGATCGGTTGCTGATGAATCTTACAGGATCTATCGGTTCGCGTGTCGGACCAGCTGTCACGAGGATCTTCACCGGGAATCTCCTACCCAACCAGCTTCTTCTTCCTGTCGTAGAACTGCTCCGCCATCTGACGGACACGCGTGATGTCGGGATAGTTATCTTTG
>JBAXMA010000487.1:0-2305 GCA_037134535.1 bacterium | reverse complement strand
ATTCTAATCATGCGAAACTTGGCCCTGGTCGCCGCACTATTGTGTTCGTTTGTCGCACATGCTGCAGAAACTCCTTCTGTTCCTCAGGAAACACCGGCGCAGAAGGATGCGAGAATGAAATGGTTCCGCGAAGCCCGCTTCGGAATGTTCATCCACTGGGGACTCTACTCCGTCCCGGGAGGCGAATGGAAAGGCAAGAAAGACTACGGTGAATGGTTTCTTGAGGAAACCAGGATGAAGGTTTCCGAGTACGAGAAGTTCGCGAAGGAATTCAACCCGGTGAAGTTCGACGCGAAAGAGTGGGTCAGAATTGCGAAAGACGCTGGCGCCAAGTACATCGTCATCACCAGCAAACACCATGACGGGTTCGGCATGTTCAGGTCGGAGCTTACCGACTGGTGCATCAAGTCAACCCCTTTCCAGCGCGACCCGCTCAAGGAACTCGCAAGAGCCTGCAAGGAAGCCGGCATTGTCTTCTGTTTCTATCACTCTATCATGGACTGGCACCATCCTGACTGGGCAGAGCGTCGCAACTATAACGACAAGGCCACAGGCACCCCTGATATGGACCGCTACACCGCTTTCATGAAAGGTCAGCTGAAGGAACTCCTGACCAACTATGGCCCGATCGGTATTCTCTGGTTCGATGGCGAATGGGATAAGCCATGGACTCATGAACGCGGCATTGACCTCAATAACTATGTACGCGGCCTCCAGCCCGATATCATTGTCAACAATCGTGTCGGCAAAGGGCGTGCAGGCATGAGCGGAATGGACAAGGACAAAGGCGTGGGAGACTATGGCACCCCTGAGCAGGAAATCCCTGGGACCGGCTTTGGACCCGGCGTAGACTGGGAATCGTGCATGACCATGAACGGCCACTGGGGTTACAATAAGCACGATCAGGGCTGGAAGTCAGCAGAGAACCTCATCCGAAACCTCGTAGACTGCGCGAGCAAGGGCGGCAACTACCTGCTGAACGTGGGCCCGACATCGGAGGGTCAAATCCCTGCCCCATCAGTGGAGCGGCTTATGGAAATGGGAAAATGGACAAAGGTCAACGGAGAGTCTCTCTACGGTACGACGGCAAGTCCGTTTGAGAAGCTCACTTGGGGCCGATGCACTCAGAGGCGTCTCGACACTGCTCAGGGAAAGTCGGGAAAACTCTACCTGCACGTCTTCACCTGGCCGGTTGACGGCAAACTCGTTGTTCCCGGCCTCATGAACAAGGTTAACAGCGCATATTTTCTGGCGGACGCAAGCAAAACGAAACTTGTCGTCGTAACTGAAGCCAACAACACAGTGGTGACGGTAGGCGCAAAGGCGACAGATCCGATTGACACCGTTATTACACTTGAGATCGATGGTGAGACGAAGGTTTCGGCAGGCAATTGACCGGCCGACGTTCCGATATACACATGAAGACAATACTGATACTGGCCACGGCGGCCATTTTTGTCGCTCAGGCTATAATTGCGGAGGATAGGATGAAATACCCGCTCAAACTTCAGGACATCCGCGTCCGTGATCCGTTCATCGTCGCCGACCAGACATCAAAGACTTACTTCCTGTATGCGCAATGCGGGAACCGGAAGAACAAAGATGATCTTGGTATCGGTGTCGAAGTCTATAGAAGTTCCGATCTGATCAATTGGAGCCAGCCCGAACTGGCATTCGAACGACCGACGTCCGGGTTCTGGGGAGGCCGCGACATCTGGGCGCCAGAAGTACACAAGCTCGGCAGCAACTACTTCATGTTCGTCACGTTTCCGGGGCGCCAGGGCGGTCGCGGCACACAGATCATGCGGGCCGAACGGCCCCAAGGTCCATTCGTCATCAATGGTGACAACGCAAATACCCCTCCCGATCAGCAGTGTCTCGATGGCACGCCGTGGATTGATCCCGACGGCATGCATTGGCTGATCTATTGTCACGAATGGACGCAAATCGGAAACGGAACAATACGGGCTGTGCCGATGACGAAGGATTGGACAACGAGGCAGGGCGAATCGATACTGCTATTCAAGGCATCGGAAGGGCCATGGGTACGACCGTACAATGCCGCCCGTAATCAGTTCGTCACAGACGGCCCTTTCCTTTATCGCACCCGGAGCGGCAAACTTCTCATGATCTGGTCCAGCTTCCGTAAAGGCGGCAACTATGCTGTCGGCGTGGCACAATCTGAGAGCGGAACAGTAAGAGGACCGTGGAAGCACTCACCGGGTCCACTGTACGGCGAGGATGGCGGGCACGGAATGATCTTCCGCGACTTCTCCGAAAACCTCCTTCTGGTGCTGCACCAACC
>JBAXMA010000486.1:0-2313 GCA_037134535.1 bacterium | reverse complement strand
CAGCATCGCCCGAGCCAGGTTGGCGCTGGATGAATATAAACGGAAAATGGATGGTGTCAGTCTGGACGCGAAATCGGCGGGCGAGCAGATTGCGAACATTTCCGCGACCTTGCAGGAGGAAAAGACCAGATATGGCAGGGACAGGGAGTCGTTGGCGAAGGATCTTGCCGGTCTCAGTAAATGGCAGGAGTCGAAGTATCTTGCTGTGACAGGTACATTGTCTTCAGTCTGGGAGATGAGAAGTCGACTGGCCGAACTGGAGTTTGCGGACAGGTCCAGAGCGGATAGATTTGCGGCCATTGAAAAATGGTACCGGGCCAATAAGGGCAGACTTGATGGCAGTGATGCAGGGCCGTCATCCGGCGGTTTGAGCGGCGGACCCGGTGCGATGCCGGAAGCCGGTGGTACGTCCAATGCTCCGGCGGATTCAGGAAATATAACGGGTACCGGGATTGAAGCCAGAAAGTATCAGAACGGAGATCGCTATTCAGGAGGGTTTCTGGCTGGCCTGAGACATGGTCGTGGCCTCTACCTGCATCGTACAGGTGACCGCTACGAAGGGGAATTCCTGCACGGCAAGAGAGATGGCCAGGGAGTCTATCGATATGTCAACGGGGATGCATATGCTGGTGAGTTCCGTGATGACAGGAAGCATGGGAGGGGAGTTTACACATACGTTGACGGCACCAAGGTCAGCGGGGTATGGGAGAACGATGCTCTTGTGCAGCAGGATGCCATTTCTGAGGCAGTAACTCCAGTGCAACCGACCGGCCGGTAGGCAGCGCCTGAACATGATAGTCCAGGAACATGCCAAATATCCTCTCGATTTCCATAAGCTGCTTCAGTGTGCACTCGGTGTTCGCGGCTCTTTCAGGGGAATCTGTCTTCTGCCATTCCTGCATTGTGGCGAGAGCAGCAGGGGTGACGATCATGGCACGATCAGCGCCGGAGTCGGCGCATGGCCGGCACATGGCCCCGCCAGAAGCGCAGGAGAATCGAGCTTCGGCTTCCACTGCATTGAGCGGGTTTCCGCACTTTGAACAATTTGTAAGCATTGGCGAATACCCGGCCGCTTCCATGGTCCGGAGCTCGAACCACGATACAAAAGATCGCGATTTCACCCCGGTACAAAGAAACGCCAGGCTTGTCTCAAGAAGGTTGAAGAACTGGATGCTTGACGAGTTCGGTGGAGCCATTCTGGAGACCAGGTCACAGGAGTATGACGCGCAAACGGCTGCACGCCAGTCGTGGCGGAGAGCGGTCCTCGTGTCAATGGGCGAACATTCCCGCATAATGTGCGCACCATTTCTGTCGCGGGAATAGAAGAGCAGTTCGCACCGGTAGAAGAGATCATATTGCCCGAGAAAAGCGCTTTTGACGCGCAATGCTCCTTTGACAATAGTTGTGATCTTTCCGAAATCCGGAGTGAACCAGACCACGACGTGGGACGTTCTCGAGAATGGCGCTACCCTCAGGACGATTCCGACGGTCTTTTCTATCATGATGGTCTTGCCGGTCTTGCGTTAGATTCACGAAGCAGAGGGCGCTTAAGAAGGCCATCTGATTCGGCCTTTTTCAACCATCGCAGTTCACGGCGCCTCATGCGGGTGTAGGCGGCTCGTGAATCGTCGACCTCGCCTGCGAGATGATCGCATCCGTGCGCTATGTAGAGAGCAAGTTCCCGTGAACGGTTTCCACTCGTCAGTGTGTATTCTGCCGCTCGCTGGACATTCACAAAGACATCACCCCAGGCGGAGTCCGTCTCGCCAGGGAGGGAAGCGTACCGGAAGGCGATGACGTCAGTTACTTCGGCAATGTGCATATACTTACTCTTGATGCGCCTGATTCCGGCGTTATCTGTCAGCACAAGTGAGACGGCGCTCCATTGCGTACCGGGGGTCATGTTCTGAAGGTTCTCAGCCATTTTAGAGAAGAACCGCGTTATGAGGTGCAGATTGACCCTGTGGACTTTCTGGATATTGGTTGTTGAGACTTTCATCTGTTAAGCCCCGGTCTGTCCGGAAATTGTGAAAACGTGAATCCCCGGCATTGCAAGCCGCCATATCTCGGTTATACTTCTGGCATGAGTGGTAATAAAGTAGCAGGCGCTGCGGTGCACGGCAAGCAGACAGATGCGCGCCCGAGTTCCGTCTACCTGATCGGCGGCGAGGACGAGTATCTGGTGACAGAAGAGACGCGAAAGGTCATCGATAAGCTTGTTCCTGCCGCAGAGCAGGTCTTCGGCCTCGATATTGTCGAGGGCAGGGCCGACACGGCGGATGATGGCATGCGCAGCCTCCAGAAGTGCATGGA
>JBAXMA010000485.1:0-2326 GCA_037134535.1 bacterium | reverse complement strand
AATTCGGCACAAAACGGCACTTTGCTACGACAGAAGCGCGGCACATAACAATGAGATATACTATCCCTGTAACGGCACGGTCAGCGGCAATACGATTACTTTAACGTGCGCCTTGTTGGACGGCGCAGCAAGTATTTCGGCAACAGTCTCAGGCGGTACCATGAGCGCCAGCGTTGATTTCCAATTCACAGACGCCAGTCAAAACTACTCCAGTGGCTACCTGACGTGGTATCGCGGGTAGCTTTTCACAAATCCCCTGGCAGCTGGCAGTAACATGGACGAAATAACACACTCGGGAACGCGACTGCCTGTGCCTGAAGGCGGCGGTGACGCTGGTGCTTCCTCGGCACAGGTGCCGGAGGCGAAACGGAAACTCAGTGCGGATGAGATCAATCGTATTGAGCTGGCGGCCTATCGCGGACCTCTGCACCTTGTGTCAACGATCGAGCAGGTGCAAGCGGCTGCAGACAGGCTGAGCTGCGATAAACTGCTTGGCTTCGACACGGAGAAACGTCCGTCCTTTCGTAAAGGGGAAAGCCATCCGCCCGCGCTGCTTCAACTGGCAGGGAAGGACGTGGTGTACCTCTTTCAGCTCCACAGGTTTGGACTGCCGGTCGCACTCACCCGCATACTTGCCGACGGTGGGATCGTCAAGGCCGGTGTGGCGGTTGGGCGCGATCTGCGGGAATTGCGCGCATTGACCGAATTTGAACCGCAGGGATTTGTGGATCTCGGTGAGAGAGCGAAACGCCATGGTTTGCAGCATCATGGTTTACGTGGGCTTGCAGCATCACTGCTGGGCTGCCGGATATCCAAAGGCGCTGGACTGACCAATTGGGCGCGCCCCGATCTGCCGGAACGGGCCCTTCGCTACGCCGCCACTGATGCCTGGATCGGGCGGCGGATCTATGTGGCGATGGAAGAGCGCGGATATCTGGGTGATGTGACGGCTGTATCGGAGGCTTGAATCATGCAACGACAACTGTGCTGGACTGAGCGGCTGGAGGAGGGTGTTAAGCGCGAAGTGCGCGTGACACTCCAGCAGCATTCATTGAAGTGGCAGTTCAAACTTTCATGCGACGAACTGTGGGATTGCGACAGCCGGCCGACAGCCGCAGACTGGGATGCGCTTCTTGAGCGTATGGAGAATCGGTATCAGCGCCGCAATATTTCACACGAAGATCTTGAATGCGTCCATCGTCTTCGATCTGAAGCAGCTGAGCGGGGCGGGTAACATTACTCGCAGTTCCTGACGCGGCAATATTTTCCACTCTCAGAATGGTTTGTCTCACGGCTTTCTACTTACCCGCCTTGTTTTGCTCAAAACACATTATGCAAGCATTGATCGGCCTGTGGCATGGGGGCTGCTCTAAGCGTTCTGGTGGCGAACTCATCGGATGACCGGGATATGCTGAGATGAGGATCATTTGCAGGTCGTGCCGCCAGTATGGGTATTGAGTTGGTTTTAGGCCAGGGATGGCCTCGCAAAAAAAGTTGCAAGATCAGGGAGGATAGTGCATGCAAGTCTATAATAACGTTCCCGCCTTCGGTGTCTGGGTCAACTACACAAGCAATGTATCGAACCTGAGATCGTCCATGAGCAAGCTGTCATCAGGCTTGAAAATTATGAGCGCAGGTGACGACCCGGCAGGTCTGGCGATGAGTGAGCGACTGCGCGCGCAGTATCGCAACACGGCTGCAGCAGCCAACAATGTTGAAAACAAGATCAGCTATCTGCAGACGGCAGATGCCTGGCTGCAGAAGACCCACGACATCCTTGGTCGTATGGCGGAACTTGCCATTATGGCCAATGATGGCACGAAGAGCCAGGTTGACCGCAATAACCTGCAGAAGGAATTCGAGCAGATGCAGAAAGAAATTCAGCGCATCACTACCGGTGCTACAGCAGCAGCCAAGTTCAATGGCTTGTATCTGTTCCGTGGCGGAAACGGCGTGGCAACGATGACCGGTGACGCGGTTGATGCGGGTTATGGCAATGTAAGGTTGCAGGTTGGCCCGGACAGCAATCAGGTATTCAACGAGGAACCTCTAGATTTGACCGCTAACAACTTCGAGAGTCTTGGCTCATACAATACGTACCAGTATGGTTCAGTGAACATGACTTTGCTCTCTTCAAATCTTCAGACTGTCTCATGGGGCAGTCTGATATGCGGAGCGAACCTGAGCGTCTCCATTCAATCGACCGCACAGGGCGCGGTAGATAAGGTGAATCTCGGTATCGACTATATCAGTCAGAAGCGCGCCGTGCTTGGCGCAGAGATGAAACGCATGGAACAGTCGCTCACCGGTCTCCGGAGTTATGAAG
>JBAXMA010000484.1:0-2344 GCA_037134535.1 bacterium | reverse complement strand
GATGGTGAAAGCAGACACCGGCTCGGTTTCCCTGCCGGTTTACCCGGCAGGGGCCTGAATTCCCGCTCCGGCGAGGCAAAGCCTGCCGGGAGCGACTCAAGTTTGAACTTGTAGTGAACCACTACATCAGTTATAAGCTGAGCCTTGTTTCGATCAGGGACACTTATGTCTTCAGGGTAGGGTGGGTTGCCGGGCATGTTGCACGGCGGCGAATCCCAACCGGCGGTACAGTCCGCGAGTCCGATGCTGCAATGGCGGCTGACGACAGGATCCGGTGAAACTCCGGGACCGACAGTAATGGGGCGTGACGCTCCTGAGTCTGGATGAAAGAAGGCAAAGGTTATATGACCTTGCTTTTGCTTGCCCGGAGACTGTTGTGTCTTCGGGCATTTTTTTTGAAGGAAGAGAAAGATGATGTATTTAGTGAATCTTGAGTAACGTGGTGGGCCTCCCAGCGCTCTTGAGGCGCTGGTCGCGAAATTCAAAGGCGTCAGGGAGCCCCATCTGCGCAACTGCATTAATTCAGCTCGCAGGCTCATTTAGAGCGAGCAGTGACAATCAGAGAGAGAGACGGTAATGAAGAGGAAGAAGCAGGATTTTGACTCAATCGAAACCGCTATCGATGCTATTCGGCGCGGTGAGATGGTGGTCATGACGGACAACGAGGACCGCGAAAACGAGGGCGATCTGGTTGTAGCCGCTGAGAAAGCGACTGCCAAGGCAATCAACTTCATGGCCACCCACGGCCGCGGCCTCATTTGCGTGTCACTCACGCCGGAGCGTCTGAAGAAACTCGGGCTCGCGCCTATGTCCGAAAAGGGCGGCGGGGACAGTTTCGGTACGGCGTTCATGCAATCCGTTGACGCGCGCAAGAACGTGACCACCGGCATCAGCGCTCATGACCGCGCTGAGACAATCCGCGTGCTCGTCAGTTCAAGGAGCCGGAAAGACGACCTGATCAGCCCGGGACACACGTTTCCGCTTTCAGCCAAGCCGGGTGGAGTTCTCAGACGAGCCGGTCACACCGAGGCATCCAGTGATCTGGCTCGGCTGGCCGGACTGCAACCCGCGGCTGTAATCTGTGAAATACTGCGTGACGATGGTGCAATGGCCAGACTGCCTGACTTGCAGAGGTTCAGGGCAAAGCATGGTCTGAAGATGATCAACGTGGCTGACCTCATCGCCTGGCGGCGGGCACGGGAAAAGCTGGTTGAGTATGTCCGGACCGTGAGTCTTCCTACTGACTTTGGCGAATTCCAGCTTCATTTATACCGGGCCGTTACTGACGGCCAGCACCACATTGCGCTGGTCATGGGTAATCCCGCCAAGCGTGACTC
Source organism: bacterium (assembly GCA_037134535.1). Classification (GTDB taxonomy): domain Bacteria; phylum Verrucomicrobiota; class Kiritimatiellia; order SPBP01; family SPBP01; genus JBAXKQ01. The sequence continues at coordinate 1,007 of JBAXMA010000484.1, read as the reverse complement.
TGCACTGGTACGGGTCCACAGCGAATGCCTTACAGGTGACGTATTCGGATCACTCAGGTGTGACTGCGGCTCGCAATTACATGCGGCGGCACGAATGATTGCGAAGGAGGGGCATGGTGTTCTGCTCTACATGCGGCAGGAGGGGCGGGGGATCGGGCTGGCCAACAAGATCCATGCCTATGAGCTCCAGGAAAAGAAGGGCATGGACACCATTGAAGCCAATGAGTGTCTCGGATTCGAGGCCGATCTGCGCGACTACGGTATAGGCGCCCAGATCCTTCTGGATTTAGGCTTGAAAGATATACGCCTGATGACGAACAATCCCAGGAAGATAGTTGGATTGCAGGGATATGGATTGAATATCGTCAAGCGCGTTCCAATAGTTGAGCAACCAACGAAGCACAATAAACGATATCTTCAAACCAAGAAAGACAGGATGGGGCATCTATTGTAGCTGTGCGACGGAATAGATTAAGAGTTGGAAGAACAACAGAGGGAGAAACACATGAGCGCAAAAGAGATAGGCGGGATGTTAAAGGCTGATGAGCTGCGACTGTGCGTGGCGGTGAGCCGGTTCAATGATCTCCTGACGAAGCAGTTGCTCGGCGGAGCGATCGATTGTTTTGTTCGGCACGGCGGAAAAGAAGACAGCATCACGGTGATATGGGTACCGGGGGCGAATGAACTGCCCATGGTCATACAGAAGGCCGTGCAATCGGGGAAATATGATGCCGCAGTGGCGCTTGGAGTCGTAGTTGAAGGTTCCACAAAGCACGCAGATCTGATAAACAGTCAGGTATCCAAGACGCTTGGATCGGTCGCTCTCGCATCGTCCGTGCCTGTCATCAACGGCGTGGTTGCTGCTGACAATCTGGAGCAGGCTATTGAGAGATGCGGCACGAAGGCCGGCAACAAGGGGTGGTCTGCCGTTCAGGCGGCAATTGAAATGGCGAATGTTTACAAGCAGTTGGACAAGTAGTCTCAGGAGGTGTCACGTGGGAGTACGC
>JBAXMA010000483.1:0-2356 GCA_037134535.1 bacterium | reverse complement strand
CGCCTGAATGGTGCAGGCGCAGCAGTGGTAACGTACTGCGTCGGCGGGCTAAGCATTTTGAACGCTGTGGCGGGGGCCTATGCCGAGAGGGTCCCACTCATTGTCATCAGTGGGGCCCCGCCTGCCCGGCGCAGAGAGACAGGGGCGCTGGTTCATCATCTGGTTTCAAACTACTACCTGCAGCTGGATGTATTTAAAAAGGTGACGACTGATGCTGCGATTCTTACCAATCCAGAAACCGCTCCTGATGAAATCGATCGCGTTATTCGCAATGGAATTCTCCACAAACTGCCAGTCTATCTGGAGCTTCCCGCAGATATGGTGCATGTTCCCTGCCGATATCCATCCCCGCTATCATCTGCCATAACGGCGCACACAGATGAGGAGAGTCTGAAGAATTGTCTTCAGGAGGCGGTTGAGTTTATTAACAGGGCGGAAAATCCCATTGTGCTGGCGGGTGTTGAGTTGCTGCGTTTTGGCCTTGGAAGCAGTCTTCTCCAACTTGTGGAGAGCATTGAGCTGCCCTTTGCGACAATGCTCAGCAGCAAATGCGTGCTCCCGGAACTTCATCCGCAGTTCATCGGCATATACCAGGGGGGTGGAGTCGTGAAACAGTTCGCCAGCAGGTCGAGTCTTCCGATTGCGTGCTGTCACTGGGAGTCTGGCTGACGGATATGGATACCGGCATGTTCAGCGTCAATCTTGATAATCGACACATGATCATTGCTGGTAACCGTCAGGTGCGCACTAGCGCGCGTGATTATCAGAACGTGCAATTGGGCGACTTCATCCGCGGACTGACGGCGGGGGTTCGGCCACGTTCGTACATGACTTCCCATCCGGTTGAATCATACCATGCAAAGGTGTCATTCATTCCTGATAGGTCAAGGAAGTTGACCGCCCTTAGGTTGTATAGCCGGCTGAATACGTTTCTTGATGATCGGATGATCCTGCTTGCTGAACCTGGTGATGCATTTTGCGCAGCCCCTGATTTCTACATTGAAGAGGCCGAGAACTTCATTGTCCAGGCCTTCTATACATCAATCGGCTACTGCACCCCGGCAGCGCTGGGCGTGGCGTTCGCCCGTCCCGATAAACGTCCTGTGGTACTGACCGGTGACGATGCATTCCAGATGACCGTCCAGGAGGTGTCAACGCTGATCAGGCAGCGATGTCCAGCCATTATACTGATTATTAACAATGACGGCTACCTGGTTGAACGATTACTGCATGTGGATGGACCGTACAATGACATACAGGCCTGGAACTATGCAGATCTACCTGCGGCGTTAGGTGGTGGCGCGCATGCCGTTGGCATCCGTGTGACCAACGAAGGAGAGCTTGAAGATGCCCTGACATCTGCCGCTTCAGAGCAGGGCAAGCTCTTCCTGATAGATCTCTGCCTGCCCGACCGCGACTGTTCAGTAGGATTGAAGCGGCTTGGTGATGCATTCAGGAAGAAGGGATAAGTCGTTATATCACTGCGACCCTTGTGGCGATCATCCTTGTTGGCATTCAGAGTGCAGTTTCTTACTGCTTGCCGGCTGCATCCAGAGACGATGGTATTGTGAGGCCTATTTGCGCTGCCTGTTTGCGATTTACGACGACCGTGATTTCGGCGATGTTCACGATCGGAATCCCGGCGGGGTCTTCGCCCCTCAGTACGCGTGCTGCCATACGCCCGGCCGCCCGGCCGCTATCACCCCAGCTTATGCCAACTGCGGCGACAGCGCCACGATCGACGAACTCAGTGTCGTTGAGCACCACAGGAATCTTCGCCCGACCTGCCGGGCCCAGCACGCCTTCGAGTGCTTGCAGCACCGTATTGTCGCCGGATACCCATATTGCCTCTACGCCTCTCGCCAGCAGCGCCTGCGTTGCCAGAACGACATCTGCTGTGGTCGATATCGTCACTTCCTCAATCTTGATCCCGGCCGGTTCCAGCATTTGCCGTGCCTCGCGCACGGCCCTTACCGAGTTCGCCTCTGATGCATTATAAACACTGCCAAGTGTCTTGAGTCCTGGCACGAGTTCACGCAAGACCTTAATTGTCCCGGCGATAGACGGGAACGACGCCACCCCGGTCATGTTGGGGAGATGATGATCGAAATCCTTACCGGCTCCGGCGGCTATCGGATCATATGTGTAAACGAACACCACAGGAGTACGTTTCACCTTTGAGCAAGCCGCTGCCACTCCTGGTGTAGTCATTGGCACTATCAAGTCTAGCCCTTCGCTTTCCAGTGATTGCATAAGAGTTGCCAGTGTTGCGATGTCACCGGCGGCATGCCGCCGGATCACCTCGAGGTTGCGACCGACCTCGAAGCCCTCAGTTCGCAGTCCCTCAATATAGCCC
>JBAXMA010000482.1:0-2358 GCA_037134535.1 bacterium | reverse complement strand
GGATGAGCTTGTGCTGGTCGGTCTCCAGGTTGGAAAGCAGGCGAACCTGTTCCATGACGTTGGGCGAAAGATCTTGTGCCTCGTCGATTACGAGCGCTACGTTTGAGCCCTCTGCATTCATTCGCAGGAGGAACTCGTTAAGGGTTTCGATATATGCCAGGCGGTCGCGGCACCGCACGTTCAGTCCGAAGTCGTTCAACATGGCGCGCATCAGCTGGGTCTCGGTCAATGTAGGGTTCAGGATCAACGCTGTTTTTACAGTGTCGCTCAAGGCCGACAGCACGGCGCGGCATATCGTCGTCTTGCCGCAACCGACTTCTCCTGTAATTTCTATGAAGCCTTTCCGCTGTTCTATGCCGTAGATGATGTGGCAATAGGCTTCCTGATGGTGTGGTGAGAAGTAGAGGTACCGGGGATCCGGCGTAACATTGAAAGGATTTTCCTTCAGTCCGTAGAAATCCAGATACATAGACCGCTATCCTCACCCGCAGGCTAATGGGGCGAGCGACGGGATTTGAACCCGCGACTCCCAGATCCACAATCTGGTGCTCTAACCAACTGAGCTACGCTCGCCATCTCCATCACCAATATCAAGCCGTCGCACTCTATCGGGAGTGGTGACCGGAAATCAAGAGCAAAAACCCTTACAGAAAGGGTTTGACAGGGGTGGCTTTGCATGCACAATGGCGGATCATTTGGATCTAGGCAGGATATCAACACAAACGGCAGCACCTGAGGAGAGTGAAGATGGGCATATTGACTGACATTTCAGATAGTCTGATCAAGGGCAAAGCTAATGACGTGAAGGCGCTTGTTGCAAAGGCGCTTGAAGGCGGAGAGAAGCCGGCCGATGTCTTGAACAAGGGGCTTCTGGCTGGAATGGGTATTGTCGGCGAGCGCTTCAAGAAGAACGAGGTGTACGTTCCTGAGGTCCTGATTGCCGCCCGCGCAATGAAGGCCGGTATGGAAATTCTGAAGCCGAGACTGGCTGCTGCAGGAGTTCAGCCGCTGGCCACAGTTGTTGTAGGCACCGTGAAGGGTGATCTGCATGACATTGGCAAAAACCTTGTCGGCATGATGCTCGAGGGAGCGGGCCTCAGGGTTGTGGATGCCGGCATCAATGTTGAGGCGAGTAAGTTCATCGAAGTCGCCAGAGAGAACAATGCTACACTGATCGGCGTTTCCGCGCTTCTGACCACAACCATGACAAACATGAAGTCCGTGGTTGATGCAGTCAAGGCCTCTGATCTTTCCGGCAAGGTGCGGGTCATGATCGGCGGAGCACCTCTGACGCAGGCGTTCAGTGATGAGATTGGCGCAGATGGTTATGCTCCTGACGCTGCCTCGGCCGGTGATCTTGCCAAAGCTCTGATTGTCAAGATGGCGAGCGGCAAGAAGTAGTCGTAGCGACGGATTCTCAGTGCGATCCGTGTCGTCTATCCGGCTGAATAGGGGTGCATTTGCGATTAGGTGCGGCTCAGCCGGAGGCTTTCCTCCAAAGGCGGACAGGCTGCTCTACCATACAAAGAACAGACTCTTTGGTAGGGCGAACCGTTCCGGTGAGCCGCGATTACGACGGTTACGCCAAATCGCAGATGCGCCGGATGAATAGTTGTTGTGTGCTTCCGTCTTCTGCCGTAGAATCCCCCCAATACACGTGAAAAGAATCTCAGAGCGGGTCAATAGCGGTGCAGTCCTCGTTGCCGATGGCGCCTGGGGCACAGAGCTTCAAGCCGAAGGCCTCGTGCCAGGCGAATGTCCTGAGCTCTGGTGTGTGGATCATCGGGCTTCCGTTCTCAAGATTGCTCGCAGCTACATCAGCGCGGGCGCTGATCTCGTCAAGACCAACAGCTTCGGAGCCTCACGGTTCAAACTGGATTTCTTCGGGCTCAGTGCCAGGTGTTCCGAATTGAATAAGGCCGCGGCTTCGATATCCCGTGAGGCCGCCGGAGCGGAGCGGCACGTGATTGCCTCGGTCGGCCCCACCGGAAAACTTCTCGCCATGGGCGACGTGTCGGAGCAGGAGCTGTTAGACGCGTTTGCCGAGCAGGCGATTGCTCTGGAGCAGGGCGGCGCGGATGCCTGCCTCATAGAGACCATGTCAGCCCTTGATGAAGCCTGTATCGCCATCCGGGCGGTAAAGGAAAACACGCGGCTTGAGGTTCTCTGCACCTTCACCTTTGAATTAAACAGCAAGGGTGAGTACCGGACCATGATGGGCGTTTCACCGGTTGAGATGGCTCGCGAGACCAGCAAGGCTGGTGCTGATATCATTGGAACCAACTGCGGAAACGGTCTGGAGCGCATGATCACAGTGGTGCAGGAGTTGCGCACGGCTGAACCGCTAAAACCTATTAT
>JBAXMA010000481.1:0-2363 GCA_037134535.1 bacterium | reverse complement strand
AGCGCTGATCGTCTCCGCAGCGGTTGCGGAAGCCCCTCTGTATCGGCTTCCACGATACCTAATCGCAGATGCGCCCTTTCTTGACGCAGCCCTGACTTCAGCATTGCCGCCAGTTAATCACACGACTACAGTATCAGCCGAAATCTCTTCTTCCCTGTCAGGAGGTTCATGTGAAGAATAAAGCGCTGCTGTTGTGTCTGCTGTCGAGCGGTCTGGCTCTGGTGTACATCGTTGCACTCGGGCTGCAGCCGAAGGTAAAGGCTGTTTCGACTGCTGCGCCGCAGGTCACATACTGGGAAAAGATCTGGCCGACAGGCGAGATACCGGTCATCAAGCTGGGCACAGACACGCTTCCGCCACAGCTGCCGGGACCGGCCGATGCCTGGGCCGGTGGCACAAATCACACCATCCGTCTCACGTTCCAGGTTGAGCCGGGCCGCTACAAGCTGCGGATGTCCTTCTTCGACTCGCACAATTCAGCACCTCCCCTGCTCACCCTGAGCCTGAACGGCAAGCGCCTTATCGACATACAAACCAGAGCTGGCGGCGGCACATCTCAGCCATACGACAAGATCAGGGACGATCTCGCGCTGTCCGTAGACGTGCCCGCCACAGGCGGCCCCGACAGCCTGGAGATCACAAGCGTGACTGGCTCATGGATTGCGCCGGCGGAATTCAAGCTGACACGCGGTCGGGAGTTCGTGGCTGCCAAATCGGCATATCTTCTTCTGGCAAGCCGCGGCCGGATGCTGATCCTGATCGCACTGCTTGCCTGCACAATGTTCAGCGCGGCCTTGATTCGCAGGAGCCCCGGGGTGGCCACGGCGCTGACCATACTCGCCGTCTTGTCATTCGCACTGGCATTCGTTGTGGCCGAACTGGGTTACCGCCAGCTCCTGATCAGGCACCCGAAAGACCGATCCGTAAGTGCACAGGGCGCAAAGGAACAAAAAGGCACGTCTTACACCTATGAAACCATGATCCAGCCTAACCCCGACCCCGCGATACTCTATGAGCTTAAGCCGAACCTTGACGGCTTCTTTGGCGGGCATCCCTTGAAAAGCAACTCACTCGGCATGCGCGGACCGGAAACTTCCACCGCCAAGAGCCCCGGTGTAATGCGCATTCTAGGGTTGGGCGATTCGGTAATGTTCGGCTGGGCCGTGTCGTACGAAGATACCGCCCTGACGAGAGTTGGACGCGAACTTGCACTCCTGACCGGTCGACCCGTCGAGTCGCTCAACACGGCATGTCCCAGCTACAACACGGCTGTTGAAGTGGCCACGTACCGCACGAAGTGCCGCCGGTACAAGCCTGACGTAGTCGTGGTCATCTTCATGGAAAATGACCTCGGATTCCCCGGCCTCATGCTGGAACCTGTCTATCCGTTCACACTGAGCAGAAGCTACATCGCGGAGCAATTGAGAAAGAAGCTTGCCTGCAGGTGGAAAGACGCAGAACGGTACGAGCAGACTCGTTTCGTCAGCACCCGCCATATCGAGAAAATACGGAACAAGAAGGCCGGTGATCTGAACTCGCACGACCAGTGGATCAGAACGGTTCAGGCCTATTACACAAAGATGACCGGCATTGACGCCGTGGCTGCTTACCTGAAAGAACTCTCCGCAATGCTGAAGGAAGACGGCGCGCTTGGTATCGTGGTTTACAACTGTATACGCTGCGACGTGGACAATCCCGCAACCTATGAGAAACATGGCCCGGAAATCGTCAAACTTGCCAAAGCCGCGGGCCTCGAGGCAGTCGACATGAGGGTCGACTACGAGAACTACATGCGAACCAACAACATCAAGCGGATGGAGGATGGTCTCTGGGTGAGTAAAGAAGACTGGCACCCCAATGCCGAGGGCCACAGGATGATAGCCGAAGCAGTCTTGAGGATTTTGGAGGGAAAAGAGTTCGTGAAGAGAAAGTAACGACAGCCAGAGACAGATAAAACGGGAAGGCCAATGACTAGCCACTCTTCGTACATCGAACTTTCAACCCGACCCAAACAGGGACCCTTCTCTTCGTTCAACGCTGGACGCCGGGCGTTCAATGTTCGATGTTCAATATTTCTGGCGCTCTTGCTTGCTGTTACCGGAGGCAGCAGCAGCGCGACCCCATCTGCCATCGTGAAACCAATTGCCATCTCGTATTTCTATCAGCCGGGCTGCAAGGACTGCCGGGTGGTCTCAAACGAAGTCCTGCCGGAACTGGAGGCGCGCTGTGACGGTTTCTATTCGCTGGAATTCCGGGATGTCGCCGTAGAATCGAATTATCTTCAGCTCGCTCAACACCAGGCCCGGCTTGGTATCCGGGAGAATGAATCAGTTTGCATGATAGTTGACGGACAGTTCGCCCTG
>JBAXMA010000480.1:0-2371 GCA_037134535.1 bacterium | reverse complement strand
TGTTGACACCGTCTCCTTCCGGTTCTATAAGAGTTAAATGCTACCGCAGTGGGTCATAGAGAAGAAACGTGACGGGCTACCGCTTTCGGAAGACGAGATAACCTATTTTGTCGGCGGGTACTCACGAGGAACTATTCCCGACTACCAGATGTCAGCCCTCGCGATGGCAATTCTTCTGCGCGGCATGACGATTGAGGAAACTGCAGCGCTTACAAAGGTCATGCTGCTTTCAGGCGAACTGGTAGACACCACGTCAATTTCGCTGCCAAAGATCGACAAGCACTCCACGGGCGGCATCGGTGACAAGATTTCGCTGATCCTTGCCCCTCTCGCAGCTTGCTGTGGCATCGCAGTTCCAATGATCTCCGGCCGCGGACTGGGTATCACCGGTGGAACACTCGATAAACTGGAATCAATTCCGGGCTATCGCACCGGCATTACCGAGAAAGAGTTTGTCCAGATTATCAACAAATGCGGTTGTTCAATCATAGGACAGACAGAACGTCTGGTTCCTGCAGACCGCAAGCTCTACGCTCTCCGCGATGTCACAGGTACAGTTCCTTCAATCCCGCTCATTGTAGCCAGTATTATGAGCAAGAAACTCGCTGCCGGATTGGACGGTCTTGTGCTGGATGTCAAAAGTGGAAGAGGCGCTTTCATGAAGACAGAAACCGATGCACGTGCTCTTGCCACCGCGTTACTTGATGTCGCCAGGCATATGAACAAGACTGCAACAGCTCTTATCACCGATATGAACCAGCCACTGGGCCACACTGCCGGTAACGCGCTGGAGGTGGTAGAGGCAATAGAAACACTAAAGGGATCAGGACCTGACGATGTCACGGAAGTAACTCTGGCATTATGCGCAAGGATGCTGATACTCGCGAAAGTGTGCCGGTCTGAGGCCGAAGCTCTTTCCATGCTCCGCAGAAAGCTCGCGTCCGGTGAAGCCTTTGCAAAGTTCGTTGAAATGGTAGCTCTTCACAATGGTGATACATCTTATGTCGAGGATCCGTCTCGGTTCCCGATGGCCGCGCACCGTATTCCCGTCACCGCTCCGGATGATGGTACCGTAGCGGACGTCAATCCCGACTCAATAGGGCGAGCATGTCTCCTCCTCGGAGCAGGGCGAACAAGCGTGACCGACAAAGTAAACCATGCTGTCGGAATCTCAGGCATCGCAAAAGTGGGACAGGTTGTATCACGCGGCGAGCCAATTGCAGTCATTCACGCAAGCAGCACTGAGTCATTGGCCACGGCAACAACCCTTGTTGAAAGAGCTTTCATAATCAGAAGCGGCGCAGCTAAACCAACGAAATTGATTCTGAGGCTCATGTAGAACCACGCAATGAACACAAAACTACTTGATCAGGCAGTTGCCAGAGTACGAACAGCCTTTCCCGGCATAAAGCCAAGATACGGCCTGATCCTCGGTTCCGGACTGGCCGAGATCGCAGGCAACTTCACCATCCGCGCAAAGATTTCCGGAAACGAGGTCTGGGGTTCAACGATGCCTGAAGTGTCAGGACACTCCCGGAGCGTACTCCGCGGAGAACATGCTGGCTTGGAGACTCTCATCTTCTGCGGCCGGCATCACTGGTACGAGGGCCTGGGCTGGGAACCGATAGCGCTGCCAATATACCTGTTGAAGCAACTCGGGGCTTCCTTTGTTGTGCTGACTAATGCCGCCGGAGGTATACGTGCAGACCTCGCTGCCGGAGACGTAATGATCATTGACGATCACATCAATGCCATGGGAGTTAATCCTCTCACAGGGAATGCCGATCGCACATGGGGTCCGCAATTCTCCGATCAGTCGAACGTCTACGACCCACAGTTGAGGCAGCTTATGGACAGGGCCGCAGCCCGATCCGGAACACGCTTTAGCCACGGAGTATATCTGGCCACAACAGGCCCGACCTACGAAACCCCTGCGGAAGTACGAGCATTTCGCACAATGGGCGCAGATGCTGTGGGAATGTCAACCGTTCCCGAAGCCATACTTGCCAACGCCGCAGGCCTGCGTGTTGCCGGATTATCAACCATCGCAAATATGGCGGCAGGATTGAATCCAGAATCACTTTCTCACGATGCCGTCATTAACGCTGTTCAGCGCTCCATTCCGGCGCTGAAACCGCTGATCGCCGCCTTCTGGAATGAAATGGACGAACTCATCACGGCCTGAGACCGCGAGGGCGCATCTGCGATTAGATGCGGCTCAGCCGGAGGCTTTCCTCCTGAGGCGGACAGGCTGCCCTACCATGTAAGAAACAGACTTTTGGTAGGGCGAAACGCATAGCTATCAAGCTAAGGACCCCCACGGCGCACGTTCGCTAACTTATCCATCGTTCTCGTCCTCAGCGAGGCGGAG
>JBAXMA010000479.1:0-2399 GCA_037134535.1 bacterium | reverse complement strand
GCTCGAACTCCGGCAAGGGCCTATGAGTGAGGATGTTCACTCGTGGGATGCTCGCTTGCCGGTTTGTCTTTCTTGGCCGGTGCATTTGTAGCAGGGGTGATGGCAGATATTTTTGAGGCTGGTTGCTCAGTCCCGGCCGGTTGTGCGGCAGGCTTGTTGCAACCTGTTCCGATCAGCGTCATTCCTCCGGCTGCCAGTGCAGCAAGTAACGTCTTTGAATATCTTTTCACTGTTTGCTCCTTTCGATCTTCTGGTGATGCGTAGGATGTAGTCAGCACTCAGTCAACAGCATTGAATGAGTCAGGGATTGAGTCAAGAGAAATAGGCGACAGAGAAATAGGAGTACATGTGCGTGGAGCGAACAGTCGCCGAATGTTTCATGCAGGAACGATTGTTTCCAGGCGAATCAGAGTTGTAGATATACTGCTAAATATCGATTGACATACTGTAGTATAATCTAATACAGTGCTGGCATGATCATTTCTACTAAGTGTCAGTATGCGCTGCGGGCTGTATTTGAGATAGCACGTTCGAATCATGGGGGGGTCATGACGATCGCTGAGATTGCTGAAGCGCAGAACGTTCCGCAGCGTTATCTTGAAGGAATCCTGAATGAGCTGAGAAAGGGTGGCATTCTAGAGGCACAGCGCGGAAGAAGTGGTGGATATAAGTTGGCTGGAGATGTGAAGAACATTACTGTGGGCGCGGTAGTACGACTGATTGACGGACCGATCCGTGCCGTTGAGGAATCCGGAACCGGCAACAACGAGGCCCTGGAGCGTTCAGTGTTCTTTCCGACGTGGCAAAAGGTGCAGTTGGCAATTGACGAGGCTCTTGATTCCACTGCGTTTTCACAGTTGTTGAGATTGGATGATGATGAGAGGCTGAAGAGATCGCCCAGCTATGTGATCTAGGTCCGGTTGAAGTTGGCTGAGATGTGGCAGGACAGTGGATTGTGTTGGATAATGAGAAGATAAGGAGAATTACATGTCGCGAATTTACAAAGACAATTCTGAGTCGATCGGCAATACTCCGTTGGTACAGTTGAACAGGATTGTTCATGGAGCCAAAGCGCGCGTGCTTGCAAAGATTGAAGGGCGCAATCCTTCTTACTCAGTGAAGTGCCGGATCGGGGCGGCAATGATCTGGGATGCCGAGAAGCGCGGAGTCTTGAAGCAGGGCATCGAAATTGTGGAGCCAACCAGTGGCAATACAGGGATTGCATTGGCTTATGTTGCTGCAGCGAGAGGGTACCGGCTTACGCTTACGATGCCCGAAACCATGAGTCTGGAGAGGCGACGTGTGTTGGCCGCATTTGGTGCCAGTCTTGTTCTTACACCGGCTCACGAGGGCATGCGAGGTGCTATTAAACGTGCGGAGGAACTTGTTGCTTCCGACCCGGTTAGGTATTTCATGCCACAGCAATTCAAAAATCCGGCCAACCCCGCAATCCATGAGAAGACCACGGGCCCGGAGATCTGGGATGACACAGACGGCGGGATTGATGTTCTTGTCGCCGGAGTTGGGACTGGTGGTACGATCACCGGGATTTCGAGATACATCAAGAAGACCAGAGGTAAAGCCATTGTTTCTGTTGCCGTTGAGCCCGGTGAAAGCCCTGTGATAAGTCAGAGGCTTGCAAAGATAGAACTCAAACCTGGGCCGCATCAGATTCAGGGAATTGGTGCCGGATTCATTCCGGATGTACTCGATCTGTCGCTTCTGGACCGTGTCGAACAGGTGGAGAGCGCTGAGGCCATGACTTTTGCGCGGCGTCTTACCCGTGAAGAGGGCATAATCAGCGGCATTTCTTCCGGCGCAGCTGTTGCAGCCGCATTTAGGCTTGCACGTGAAGACGCATACGAGGGAAAGACTATAGTCGTTGTGTTGCCCGATGCCGGTGAGCGATATCTTTCGACTGTGTTGTTCGAGGAGGCAAAGTCCTGAAAATGACTTCCCCTTCCCAAACTTCTCAGCCGGATAAAGCAGGTCGTCCAATTGTTCTCGCGCTTCTCTCTGGAGGACTTGATAGTGCCATCGTTGTTAAGTTGATGCTGGACCAGGGTCTGAGTGTGCTGGCCCTGAACTTTATCAGTCCTTTCTGTACATGCAGCCCTAAGAAAGGCGGCGGTTGCGGCGTGGCGGCACGTTCAGCGCAGAGTATGGGTGTTGACCTGCGCGTGATGAAGAAGGGCATGGAATACCTCAAGATAGTTGAGCATCCGCGATTCGGCTATGGGCGAGGGCTGAATCCGTGCATCGATTGCCGCATCTACATACTGAAGAAGGCTGCTGAAGTCATGCGGGAGGTTGGTGCGGTGTGCATTGTGACTGGAGAGGTACTGGGACAGCGTCCGATGTCGCAGCATCGTCGTGCCCTTGACATCATAGAGCGTGAG
>JBAXMA010000478.1:0-2404 GCA_037134535.1 bacterium | reverse complement strand
GTTCAATACAAATGAGACCATATTCATATCATTTAAGCAAGCAAAAAGTTTATCAAAGATAATCCCTGATTTACGGCGCTGGTGACACCGCGCCATCACTTATCGAAATCACTCACTTGCGCTAATGAGCGGCCGGCTGCTACGCCGGCCGCTCTTCTTCTATCTTTCCACAGCGTCTGAGGCCGTCAAAATGTACTGGCTGTCGCAGTATTCCTGCGCTCAGACCGAGAAGCTCTCGCCTTCCTTTATCTCGACCGGCTTCAGATTCATCACAGCCTTCAGCATGAACAGAGCCAGGGCTGCAGCACCAATTATGACAAGAGTGTCAGGAAGCAACCGGATCCATCCCAGTGTCTGAATTATGCTCTGATGCCAGAACGCATTGTCTCGCGCATGCCAGAAACCATTCTGCACATTGTCCAGCACCTGGATAAGGCCGACAGGAAGCAAAGTCAGGATAAACATCAGCGCCAGCCCGATATTCATTGACCAGAACGCCACCTTGAGGAGACCACTGCTCCAGCCCGATTCGCGAACCAGACCGCGCATGGCGAAGAGCAATAGACCGATTGCGAGAATACCATAGGTGCCAAACAACGCAGTGTGGCCATGATTTACCGTAAGGTACGTTGCGTGTTCGTAGTAGTTAACCACGGGCGTGGTTATTGATAGCCCCATAACGCCCGCGCCCAGGAATTCCCAGCATACGGATGCAACAATGAACATCAGTGGATACCGGTACGGGAACGAACGGCCCCCGCCTGCCACTGCTCTCTGGCCATGCCAGACATCCGAAAGAAGCAGGAGAATCGGAACAGGCTCCAGAGCCGATACCGTTGATCCCAATGCCAGCCAGAAAGACGGCGTACCGAACCAGTAGTAGTGATGTCCCACTCCTATGATTCCGGAGAACAACGCAAGTGATACCGTGAAGTAGACAGTCCGGAGACCAGCCTTGAGATCAACAAGTCCAAGGTTGATAAGGACAAACACTATAGCTGCCGCACCGAAGAACTCGAACGCGCCCTCAACCCAGGTGTGCACAACCCACCACCTCCAGAAATCGGCAATTACCAGGTGCGAATGTGGGTTGTAGAACAGCCCGAAGCAGAAGAAACCAACCACTGCCACCCCGGAATATGCAAGAAACTGAGGAAGACCCCACTTATCCTTGCCTGGTCCAAAATGCGACCAGAGTCCGCGCAGCACGAGAGCTAGCCAGATCACAAGACCTGTAAGAAGCAGAATCTGCCACAGCCGCCCAAGTTCGAGGTATTCCCAGCCCTGGTGTCCCAGCCAGAACCACCATGAACCAAGAAGTCCCTTTAAGCCAAGAACTTCGCCTGTGAGACTTCCAAGTGCCACAACCAGCACCGCGAGAAACAGGACATCCACAAGAAAGCCCTGCATCTTGGGCTCCTTGTTCCCTACACGCGGGGCAACAAACAACGTGAAACCAATCCAGGATACTGCAATCCAGAATATAGCCAGCTGGAGGTGCCATGTCTTCACCCATGCGTAAGGCAGGAAATCAGCCAGAACCTTCGAACCGAACAGTGATTCAGGATGCACAGTATAGTGAGCCATTATCGCCCCTACGCCGAGTTGCAGCAGGAATAGAACAGAAACCACAAGGAAGTACTTGGCGGTCTTCCGCTGACTGGACGAGATCTTTCCGGTTGCCAGCGCGATCCCTGCGTCCGGCTTGAATCCGAGATGTCCCTGATTGAACTTATAATGATGGAAGAGATATATCAGCACTCCGAGACACAATCCGAAAGCAACCAGTGACACAGCCGACCAGACAATCGCCTTTGCGGGCAGAGTATTGCCATTCTCGGGATCATTAGGCCAATTAGATGTGTAAGTGAGGTTGTCGCCAGGCCGGATTGCCCCGGCGCACCATGCGGTCCAGAAAAAGAAGTCAGCCAGATCTCTTCTGTCATCAGCATTCTTGATGGTGTCTGCGCGAATAGGACCTTTTGCATCCCCATTTATGAAAAGATCAGTGTAGAAAGCTCGCAACTCCATCAATCCCGCCTCCTGCAGAGGAGTCAGGGTCAATACATCGCTGGAAGCGTCGTAGCGATTCGCTTTGACCTGGGACACGACAGTCGCATCCACAGAGCCCTTTTCTTCTGTCGCCAGCTTGTCATAGGTCTTGCTGAACTTGTCGGTAGCCAGCTTTGCCCGCATGGTCTGACCGACAAGGTGCAATGACTGGGCGGTGAAATCCGGTCCACGGTATGTTCCGTGACCCCAGACGCTTCCGACGTCCATAAGGCCGTAGCTTTGCCAGAACCCCTGCCCTGCCATTATCCGGTCCTTACCTGTAAGGACTGTTCCACTCTCAGACACCACCTTGGCCGGGTACGGCGGTAGATCCCGCGCTGTGTATACATAC
>JBAXMA010000477.1:0-2413 GCA_037134535.1 bacterium | reverse complement strand
AAGTGCTCGTTTGGAATCAAGTCCGGCAACGCCGACCGCCAGGGCGGCGAGCTCGCCAATCTCCACTCCGAGCTTGCTCGGGACGATCTTGCACGCTTTCAGCGGCCATTCCCATGCGTATCTGGCAAGCTTCTTCCTCAGAGGCTTCAGTACAAGATCGCGTTCATGTATTGCAATTGTTCCAAGAACAATCACTTCCGGATTAAGGATCATGATGATGTTGCTCATGCCGTGTGCCATGTGTTCCATGAAAGTGTCCCACTCGGCAACGGCGAACGGATCGCCCGCTCTGGCTGCGTCCGCGAGTGATTTGGTGGTGATCTGGTCGATCTTGCCGCCGGCCTTGTCGACAATGAGAGTCTTGATCTTGCCTGCTTTGATCTTCTTCTTAAGCTGCTCCGCAAGATTCTTTCCGCCTACGTATGCTTCCCAGCAACCGTTCTTGCCGCATCCGCAGCGGGGACCGTTGATGTCGAGCGTCAGATGTCCGACCTCGCCGCCCATGTCCGTTATTCCCTGCACGAGGCGACCGGCCGCGACGATGCCGCCGCCCATGCCAGTGCTGAATGTGAGGTAGACAAGATCCTTTGTGCCGCGGTATTCGCCAAAGAAGTACTCAGCCAGTACGGCCGCGTTGGCATCATTGTTCATGACAACCGGTCGCTTCAGCATGTCTTTGATGATTTTGACTATGGGCACATTCTTCCAGCCGGGGTTATTAGGGGGGGCAATGAGAGTGCCCTTTGGCACGCTGAGCGGGCCGGGGGCCGAGATGCCGACGATATCAACGTCCTTGAGTTTGATCCCGGCCTGTGCCACTGCTTTGTTGCACTGGTCGCGGACCTGTAAAAAGTAGTCCTTCATCGAATCGCCAGTGAGTGTTGGTATGCGAATGGATGAAAGAATCTTACCACTTTCATTGCCGACGCAAATAGCGGTTTTGGTGCCTCCAATATCTATACCGAGAATTCGCATGCCGTATCTCCTTTGCTTAAGTGTTCAGTCCCCACAAGTTTCAATTGCATGGCGCCGGAATGCTGCTCCGGCAGCCGGTTGAGTCTGTTTCATTCATGGCGGTCGGCGGGTCCGTCTCCGTCATGATTCATAAGCACTTTCAGATGAGCCTCAACCGAGTCCGCTAACGGGCCGAGACTATAGCCGCCCTCCAGTACGGATACAATCCGGCTTTTGCAGTGAATTGCGGCCATGCTTGAGACTGCCCGTGTCATTTCGGCAAAGCCTTCAGCAGTTACCATGGTGTTGGAAAGAGGGTCTTCTGTATGCGCATCGAAGCCGGCGGAGATGAGGATGAAGTCAGGGCGGAAGCGATCGATGGCAGGGCGCAGAGTGTGCGTGAACGCGTTTATGAAATCAGTGTCGGTCGAGCCGGCTGCCACAGGCACATTGATGGTGTGCCCCTTGCCGTCCTGCTCACCGGCTTCATTCTGGCGACCAGTCCCGGGGTAGTGTGGCCACTGATGGATGCTGAAGTAGAGCACGGACGGATCAGCATAGAACGAGTGCTGGGTTCCATTGCCGTGATGAACATCCCAGTCTATGATGGCGACGCGCTTGATTCCGTGATGGGCCTGCAGGTGTCTGGCGCCAATGGCAATGTTGTTGAAGAAGCAGAAGCCCATGGCTTCAGAGAGCTCAGCATGATGGCCCGGTGGTCGCACGGCGCAAAAAGCGTTGACTGCATCACCGCGCATTACGCAGTCTGTCGCGCAGATTACGGCGCCGGCGGCCATGATCGCAGCCTGGTAAGTTGCCGATGACCCGGCCGTGTCCGGGCCTTCATAGAAGTGTCCGCCGCGGCGGGACATCTCGGCGATGTGCTCTACGTAATCCGCGGTGTGGATGCGCGTAATGGCTTCCACCGGGGCAGGTGCGGGGATGAGCCTCAGCAGTTTGCTCATCATTCCCGTCGACTCAAGGCGATCGAGTATTGCTCTGAGCCGCTTCGGAGACTCCGGGTGATCTGCTCCGGTCTCGTGTTTGAGGAAGACCGGGTCGTAGACAAAAGCTGTTTGCGGCACAGATCGTTTCACTTTATTGCCTCCGTCGGTCAGGGAAGGGGAGTTAGAAGCATTGCCCGCTTTCTGAACTTTACAAAGGTGGTATAGCCGACATCTTTCGCAAGGCGTAGCGCTTTGTCGAAATCCATGCCGACATGCCCAGGTTCATGGGCGTCTGAGCCGAAGCAGATGGGTATTTCTCTTTCACGGATGAGTGAAAGCAGAAGTGCGGAAGGATAGATCTCCTCCACGGGCTTGCGCAGGCCGCCGGTATTGAGTTCCACGGCCATTCCGGCCGCGGCGATTCTATCCAGCACGGGCTGGGCCATTTCCTTCAGATCCTTGTCCTTGAGACGGTGTCCGAACTTTTTGGGGAGATCGATGTGCCCAACCAC
>JBAXMA010000476.1:0-2421 GCA_037134535.1 bacterium | reverse complement strand
CATGGAACCGTATTGATGAACTGGCCAAGCTTAACACAAATCCAAACAGCCTCGGGCACATATATAATGGCCGAGTTGCGCCGCTTGCACCATTTGGCATCAGGGGTGCGATCTGGTATCAGGGCGAATCCAATGGCGGCGAGGACGATATCTACTTCCACAAGATGCGCGGTCTCATCAGTTGCTGGCGGCAGGCTTGGGGAGTTTATGCCGCCAGGAAGGGCGTCAAAGGCAGTATGCCGGAATACGAGTTCCCGTTCTATTTTGTCCAGTTAGCCGACTTCCAGGGGGCAAACGACAATCCCGCCGGTGGCGATGGATGGGCGAAACTACGCATGGCTCAGGTCAAGGCTCTCACAATTCCCAAGACCGGCATGGCGGTGGCAATCGATATCGGCAATGCCGGAGATATTCATCCGCGTAACAAAGAGGATGTTGGTATGCGACTGGCATTCTGGGCATTGGCAAAGGATTATGCAAAATCCAAGGTTGTCTGCAGCGGACCGTTGTACAAGAGTATGAAGATCCAGGGCACCAATAAGATCAGGCTTTCATTCGACTATGCCGCCGGCGGGCTGATGATCGGCAAGAAACAGGGGCATGGCCCGGCGGTTGAGGCCAAGGCTGAAGGTGGAGTGGTTCCCAAGCTGCAGCGGTTCGCGATCGCCGGCGACGACAAGAAATGGGTCTGGGCCGATGCGATCGTAGATGGATCAACCGTTGTGGTGTCCAGCGCCGAAGTTCAGAATCCTGTGGCAGTCAGGTATGCCTACTCCATGAATCCGGCAGGTTGCAATCTCTACAACAAGGAAGGTCTGCCGGCGTCCCCGTTCAGAACGGATGCATGGTAGAAGAGATTGTCAGTCTCTCTCCGGCGCGGCCCGTGTGACCAGTCTGGTGAAGAGGTCGTTGTAGTCGTCGGTCCACACTGGGCCAGGACTTGGTGTTGTTGCCCAGGGCCGTCTTCCGGCCGAACGTATGGGTTCGACGGCAAGCTGCATCCTGTTTCTGGCCAGCAGTATCCAGGTGGAGTTGTTACCCTCGTCTTTCTTCTCTTCCGCTGTCGGAGTATATTTGATGATGGATGTGCTAAGCTGAAGATCGTCGGCTATAGCCTGTACCACTGGTTCCAGGTCCAGGTAGCGGTTTGAGATGTGGACAGCAATCAGTCCGCGGTCGCTCAAGTGTGTAAGGTAAAGGATGATCGCTTCCCTGGTCAGCAGGTGTACAGGAATGGCATCGCTGGTGAATGCATCGACCGCAAGAAGGTCGAATTGCCGCGGGCTCTGCTGTTCCATCGAGATCCGTGCGTCGCCCTCGACGATTTCGCACTTGGCCCGGCAATCCTTGATGTAAGTAAAGACATCCGTGGCCAGCCGGATGACTGCCGGATTAATGTCGTAGAAGCAGTAGTAGTCGCCCGGCCGGCCATAGGCAGCCATAGTGCCAGTGCCAAGACCTATCACGCCAACCCGGACCGGAGAGTTCGATGGGAAGCTGTGAAGAGCAATTCCAACGCCGCTGTTCCCGATGTAGTAAGATGTCGGCTTGTAGCGGAGGTCTCCGGACATAAACTGTGAACCGTGCTTTATTCTTCCGTGCTGGAGCATGTAATATGCCCTGTCCGGTTGTTTTGTATCGTGTGCGATAACCCTCAGCACGCCATAGAAGTTTCGACATGCTCGGATCTGTCCGGTTGGCGTCTGACTGGCGTGTTCATGAAGCACTACGGCGAGGATTACAACCACCAGCGTTTCTAATGCAGCGTTAATCCTGGCAACGCTTCTGAACTTCATCTTTGTATAGGGCTTGTGGACGGCCCGCAGAGCCAGCAGGCTCAACGCACAGCACAGCCATAGTCCGATGTGAAGTTCATTGTAGCCGGTAAAAAGGCGGGGGGCTACGATTCCGACAAATATGCCGCCAGCCGCTCCACCGATTGCGATCATCAGGTAGTACAGGGTGAGATGTCTGGGGTTTGGTTTCAGCATGGCTGTCTCGCCGTGGCAGATCATGAAGCAGATGAACGAACCGATAGAGTAGCCGGCCACCTGGAACCAGATCCGCGCCTCGACACCGGCGGACACGAGCCCGAGCATTATCGCTATTGCGGCGATCAGCATGGGCCAGAACACGGGCTTGAAATACCACCGTTCGCTATGGAAGCAGAGAATGAACGACAGCAGGTAGAGCGCGAGAGGAACCACCCAGAGGAACGGCACGACAGATACATCCCAGCATAACTGGTTAGTCACTGCCAGCAGGATTATCGACCCGCACGCCGGCAATGCCGCCCAGAGTATGCAGATCAGCAGCCCGGGATTCTCCGCCCATGAAGGTGCGGCAGGGTTCGGTGTCTCTGTTCCGGCTGGCGCGACCTCGACAGGTTCGGACGTGTTTCAAGTACGTAATGCGCAGTAT
>JBAXMA010000475.1:0-2438 GCA_037134535.1 bacterium | reverse complement strand
AAGTTACCCTGTTCATTGCAACTTGCGGTGGCGTTATGGCGTACGTGTATGCTTATGCTATGACCGCTGTGCTGCTGTACAGATGGCTGCTCCACAGGTGGCTTGCAGAGAAGGTCGTCGGTCTCATAGCCCTGTTGCTGATGGCAGTAGGCTCATTCATGCCGTGGATGTGGGTACTGATGACAAGTTCTCTGGACCATCCTAACTTTCCGGATGAGCTCATGATCGGAAACATAACGGCACTTCTCACCACTAAGTCGCCACATCTGCACATCTTCTTCGCCTTCACATGGGCCGCCATAATGACCTGCGTCAATATCCACTGGTACGGTCGTCAGATTTCCGCTTTCAAGAGACACATGCCGGCAACGCCACCCGAACCGACGACGGAAACAACAGCGAATGAAAAGCCAGTACCGCCAATATCTCCGGCAGGGTGAAGCTGCTGGAATGCGCTATGCATTCATGATCCCGCGCAACGCCATGACCGGCATATCGGGTGCCCGCCTGGGACACATGAGCGGCTCGTCCCTGGATTTCAACGATTACCGCGAGTACCAGCCCGGCGATGATCTTCGCAGTATCGACTGGGGCATCTACGCAAGAACCGACAAGCTCACCGTAAAACTCTATCGGGAAGAAGTAACGCCCCACGTCGACATAGTACTCGACTGCTCTCCATCGATGGCTCTGAAGGATACCGGCAAGGAAGGCTCAGCAATCATGATAGCAGCTGCGCTTGCCACTGCGGCTGCAAACGCAAAGAGTACCTTTGCCCTCTGGCTGACCTCACGCGGATGCACGAAAGCCGCCAACGCATCGCTTCTCCCGTCCACCTGGGACGGAATAGAATTCGATTCGCCCATGAATCCACCCGAGTGTTTTGCCGCGTTACCGCCTGCCTGGCGGCGGCGCGGGGTCCGCGTCCTGATCAGCGACCTTCTATGGCTTGGAGAACCGCTTCAATTTCTGAAGCGAATGGCCGATGGCGCAGCTTCAGTGGTGGTCATACAAGTCCTTGCAGCAGTCGATGCAGACCCGGACACTCAGGGAAATGTGCGGCTGGTTGACTGCGAAACCGGTCTGCCACTCGAGATTTTCGCTGACGCCGTAGTACTGCAGCAATACCGGGAAGCACTGGCCAGGCATCAGCAGAACTGGCAGAGGGGTTGCAGGCAGGTTGGCGCAACAATCACGACAATCATTGGTAACGGCGCTTACGATGCGCCTGAACTCCGGACGTTGGAAGAACTACAGATATTGCAGGCTCTATGACAGCACTATTCCCGACACAGTCTATCTTCACAGGGAAATCTACACAGGCCTTATGATTCCTCTCCTGGCATATCCGCTCGCGCTCATTGCACTCGCTGCCCTTCCGGCCCTGGCTGCGATCTATCTGCTACGGAACAGGTTCCGCGCGCATCCGGTGTCGTCACTCATCCTCTGGCGCACAGAAGCAAGGCTCAGGCAGGGCGGCAGCAGGATCAGGCAGTTCCAGATGCCGCTTCTTTTCTTCATCGAGCTGGCCATTCTTGCCCTGCTTGTTGCTGCCGCAGTCAATCCGCTCTGGATCCCTGCCAGGAACAAGTTCCCGCTTGTGGTCGTACTGGACGACTCAGCATCAATGCGCGCCGGCGATACCAGGACCGCCGCCCGGCGCGCGGCAATCGCAGAACTGCAGCGCGGCATCTTCTCGTCAGTCCGGTTCATGATCGCCGGAGACCGGCCGCGGACATTGAGCCCTGACACCGACGATCCCGGCAGCTGGTCGTTCCCGGACAGCAAGTGGAACTGCATGGCGTCCAGGTCAGTCCTTGATCAGACTGTTTCCATGGCTGCCGATCTCGGGGGCCCCAATTCACTCATCCTGGTTATAAGCGACAGCCTGCCCGAAACCTCGCCAGCCGGTGGCCGCATCAAGTGGGTTGCGTGCGGTTCAATGCAGGGCAATGTCGCATTCGTCAATGCCGCAAGGACGCCCGGACCGGACGGCGACCGCTGCATGCTGGAAGTCTGCAATCTATCCGACCAGCCGGCCGTCACGACACTCACCATCGACAATGGCCGCGAGAAAGAGACAACCCGGACAGCTCTCAATCTGGCTGCGCGCGAAAGAAAGCAACACATCATAACTGTACCTGCCGGTTCTCCTGCGATCAGGGCCACACTCACCGCAGACGCGCTCGAAACCGACAACATGGTGTGGCTCTGTCCCGCCGCCCCGAAAGCCGTCAGGGCGGCAATCAACATCACGGACCCGGTCATGAAGAAGCATGTCTCCCGCGCGGTTGAGTCGTCCGGTATAATCTCCACCATGCCGGGTGAACCGCAGATTGTATTTACTGACAACGACTATCCCAGGTCCGGCTCTACTGACACATGGGTCATACGTTTCTATGCCGGCGCCAATCCTAGAGCCTATGTCGGTCCGTTCC
>JBAXMA010000474.1:0-2455 GCA_037134535.1 bacterium | reverse complement strand
TTGCAGCCTTGGCCTGCTGCGGATTGTGAACCGCATAGTGAGAGAGATAGACAAGAAACGGGCGATCCTTACTGCTTTCTATGAACTTGATGGCCTCATCAGTCAGACGGTCAGTAAGATACTCACCCTTCGGACCATCAGGCAGGTTGGCAATGTGGTACGGACTGAAATACGATGGTGGCTGCCCTTTTTCGCAGCCGCCGACATTGACGTCAAAGCCCTGCTTTTCCGGAAAGAACTCGGCTCCGCCCAAGTGCCATTTGCCGAAGAAACCGGTGGCATAGCCAGCCTCTTTCAGCGCCTCAGCAAGTGTGACTTCTTCTCGCGGCAGATGATGGACGTAATCCGGCGGATTCAGCTTACCATTACGTGCACCTCCGATATAGTCAGTAAGGTGAAGCCGTGCGGGGTACTTGCCGGTCACAATACTAGCGCGAGTCGGTGAACATACCGGGCAGGCGGCATAGAAGTCGGTAAAGCGCATTCCGCCTGCGGCTACGGCGTCAAGGTTCGGAGTCTCATAGAATTTGCTGCCCTGACATGACAAATCCATCCAGCCCAGATCATCGGCGAGAACAAACACGATATTTGGCCTCTTCGCCACGTCTTGCTCCTTTGTTTCGATCGCCCTGCAAACGAGCGGCAACGCTACCCCGAACGAACCGATACCCGCCAATTTCAAGAATTCTCGCCGCTGCATCCTCATTCGCTATGCCTATCCTTTGTCTTTCCCGTGAACATACTTGATAACTTTTACGTTTTCAAGAGTCACTAGCCCGCCACACTGGGCCGCTTCGAACAGATCATGAAGAACAGGGAGAAAACGGTCGATCTTTTCCTGTTCGTCGGCAATTTCAACGATAATCGGAAGGTCCGAAGAGAGGTCGAGAATCCTTGCAGTCCTGATCCTGCTGGTTGCACCAAAACCGGTGATTCCACGCCACACAGTTGCGCCGGCGAGTCCGGTCCGTCTGGCCTCCTTCACAATTTCCTCATACAGAGATGTGTGTTTAACTTTGTCAGCTTCACCCAGAAATATCCGCAGGAGTTTTGCTTCCGTTTTCAATTCCATAATCCACCTCCAGACCTGACCATGATACGCACGACCATGAGTCCTGCGACAAAGGCACCCATCGAAAGAACAAATGTTCCGGCAACATAGATTGTTGCATGCAAGTATTCGCTGGCCCTGAGCATTTCAGCCGTTTCGTAGACCATAGAAGACATCGTCGTAAAGCCGCCGCAGAATCCGGTGGCCAGAGCCAGTCGAACAGCCGGCGAGATCGCTTCAGTCCGTTCGGACAGACCGACGATGATGCCGATCAGGAGGCAGCCCAGGACGTTCGCGGCGAATGTGCCGACCGGCCATTCAACGGAAAGCCGCTGCGAAGCAATGCTCAAGCTGTAGCGGGCAACTGAGCCGGCAAAGCCTCCCATCCCGACAAGAGCAGATATTACAATAGGGTTCGTCATCTTCTCACCTTTTCAGCGCCAGAATAAGGACCCCGGCACCTATCAGGAGAATGCCGGTCCAGTCCCTTACTGATGGACGCTCGCCCAGGAACACGACCGCGAATACGGCAACGAGCAACAGACTAAGCTTATCCACCGGCGCAACTTTCGACGCTTCCCCTATTTTCAAAGCGCGGAAATAGCACACCCATGAGGCACCTGTCGCGAGCCCGGAGAGGACGAGAAAGCTCAATGTCTTCCCGGACAGATCAAGAGGATTGCTCCACTTGCCTGTAAAGAAGACGAACGCAGCAAGTGCGAACATAATGACAATGGTGCGAATCAACGTCGCAAGATCGGAATCAACCCCACGCAGGCCGATCTTTGCAAAGATGGCAGTGAGTGCAGCAAATACAGCGGACAATATCGCCCATATGAACCAGTTGGAATTCATGGTAATCTTCCTTCTTTCAATCCGGGGTCGGCACTTTGCCGGCATCGGCATCACCATCAGGCCTATTTGCTTTCTTCACTGCCGGACCTCTGGCTTTTCCACCGTTCTTCCATATATCCACCGGCTTGTCATTATTCTGCGGCGTACCCGGAGTGCTGCGTCCGTCGGCCACGTACTTCTCCAGAAGTTTCGTAAGCCTTCTCACCACATCGGCATTCTTATCCTGAAGATTCACTCTTTCCACCACATCGTCAGACATGTCGTAGAGCTGGATTTCAGTAAGACTCTGTTTGCGTGCGGTTCCGTCTCTGGGCTCACTCCATCCGCCTGACCCCGGGCACAGTTCCAACTTCCATTTACCCTGCCGTATCGAGAACTTGCCGTCAATTGAGTGATGCACAACCGCTTCACGCAGCGGCGATTTGTCCCTGCCTTGCAGTGCCGGAAGCATGCTGACGCTATCCTCGCCCGCATTATCAGGAAGTTTTGAACCGGCAATCTCCGCACATGTGGCCATGAGATCAGTCAAACACGTGAGCTGATCCGTTT
>JBAXMA010000473.1:0-2504 GCA_037134535.1 bacterium | reverse complement strand
GTGACGCATACCAGGTGGAATGGGGCCCCGGCGACAAAATCTTGGTTGCCCGTCAACTTGCGGAAGTCACCCTTTGCGACGGCTCGGAGCACGTGGGCCTTGGCATCGTAGAGGTACGAGCCCTCCTCGGTCACAACGTAGACCTCGATCGACTGTGTATTCTTGGCTGAAGGGAAGGTCCGCTTGCCGGAGTCCGGCCGGTTGATGCCAGCCGCGGCCCACAGCAGGTCGCTGACGACCCGGACCGGAAGTTTCTCCGCTCCGAAGACCCGGGATGTCTGGCGCTCTTTCAACGTCTGCATCAGCGGTTTGCCGCCTTCCATACGCGGCGCGGGCAGGGCGACATCGGACAATTCTTGCGCCACCGCCCACGATGCCCAAGCCGCCACAACCGCTCCCAACATGCCCATCGTCCGCAATTTGCCGTTCATCGTGTTTCATGCCTCCGTTTTGTGTTTATCGCTGGGACAAATTCTTGTTGGCCGTAATGGACACCTTCACCATGTGACTGAACTCCTGGCCGGTAAACATCCTTGCCACAACGCGTCCGGCCTCATGATATGCCACCATACGCGTTAAGCTCCGTAGGTCATTCAGCGTGATCGGACTCAGTGCCTTTTGAATTCGGCGTTCTACTGTCGTCAGAGTCTTCATAGGCAATCAAACAGAGTTGCTGGACTTACACCTCAGGAAGACATACGCTGAATACCATATTCCGAACCTGTAGCTCAACGTTGAATACTCGAAGCGAAACTGTGCCATGTTCAAGTGCATAGACAGCCAGGATCAGAGGGAAATCATTATCCTCGACAGCGAATGGGAGGGTGACGGGCTTACAGGGCTGCGGTCCA
The DNA here is from genome assembly GCA_037134535.1 of bacterium. GTDB lineage: Bacteria > Verrucomicrobiota > Kiritimatiellia > SPBP01 > SPBP01 > JBAXKQ01. The sequence continues at coordinate 1,653 of JBAXMA010000473.1, read as the reverse complement.
AGGGGCGTTCTGAGTGTCTGCTTTGCCCACAGTGCAAACAACCCGTCCAGGTCAAGGCCGGTGAGGTCAAGGCATGGCACTTCGCCCATGTAGACTTGGGATCCTGTCCCCTCCAGTCTGAATCCCCGGCCATCCTGAAAGCGAGACGGCTTCTCTACAACTGGCTGCATGTGAGGTATAACAAGCTGGGTGGATCTCGCATTACCGTGGAGAAGAACATATCTGCCGACATGCCCCGGCCTGTTGACTGCTACGTCGAATCTCCTGACGGGACCAAGGTGGCATACTGGGTGTTTGAGAAGGGGATGCGCGACAGGGATATTCTATGGTCTGGACTCAACGGTGTAACCCTTCGTGCCGTCTTCCTGGCAAGCATGATGAGGCCTGTGCCTGAGGAAATGAGTTACGACCTGACGCCTACGGAGCGTGATTTTGCTGTAGAGTCAGAGTACGACAGCGTTTATGGACGGAGGGGGCAAAGCCTTCACTACCTGAATCATGAAACAGGTCTCTTCACTACGTTGCGGCGGCTCTTGATTCGACACGCTCCTCAGCGGTATTCTGTTCAAGCGACCCTCTCTCATCCACTTATGGAGATCCTGACGACCAGGACGGGGGAGTTTGTTCATCCTGGGGAACATGAGAAGCTGCTGGAGCATCGGGAGGAACAGGAGAGACGAAGCAGGCGGCATGAGAAACCAAGCAGTACATGTAATGGCAATCTTGTAACAGCGGGCTCACAAGATCCAATTATAGATGTTGAACCTGACGAGCCGGATTCACCGGTCATAAGAAGGATAAAGGGACAAGAGCCCATGACTTGTGAAAGATGCGGGATCCAAACAACGGACTGGGTGCAATGTCGGGCAGCTGAAAATACCTGTGTTTGCCGGAAGTGCTTTGGTGGACAGAATGCTGGTATGACATCGTTGAGTGAAACATGACTTCTGAACAGAAACCCAAGGTCCTTATCGGGATCGTGCTGGCGCTGGTTATCGTCGGTGTCATCGCCCTGGCCGTCCTGCTTCTGCCATCCTGCCGGTCTCCAAAACCGCCGGTGCAGCCCCCACCGCCTGTAACACAAACCACCAGCAGCACCGTTGCCGGCAAGTACTACTATGCCGGTATGCCGCGCAGTACTCACGCTATACGCGTCCTGACCAACATCGCCTATGTCACCGGCTATGACGAAACCAGGCATGACCCGGTATGGACCTGCTTCAGGCTGTTCAAAGTCGATAACCTCAAGCCGCCGAAGCGTATTGGCAGCTTCAAGGTGGACAGCCGTACCCAAAGCCAGATATCCCCAAAGGTTTATGCTCACTCAGGCTACCAACTGGGACACAGTGCTCCCGATAAGGCGATTGTTCTTTGTTATGGGGCCGCAGCTGTTGCGGAGACTTACTGGATGAGTAACGTGTTGCCGGAAACGCCTGAGTTAAACGCCCATGTGTGGATGATGTTGGAGAAGAAGGAGATAGAGCAATACTCGCAACGGTTTGAAGAAACCTGGACAATTACAGGGCCAATCTTTGATGAGAACCCTAAGACGCTGGCTGGCGGCGTGCAGATTCCGCGGGCACTTTACCGGATAATCATAGATGAGGAACGTGGTAAACCACGGGTGCTGGCGTTTGTCATACCACAGCAGAT
>JBAXMA010000472.1:0-2508 GCA_037134535.1 bacterium | reverse complement strand
CCTCCAGTCAGTAGTACTGTGGTGGTCGGTACAATGATCCACGGCTTGAACTTGAGGAAGTCTTTTCTTGTGCTCAGGAGCCACCATCGGGTTGATGCGGCAACGATTATGATAAGGGCGGCAAGAAGGAGCGCACGCAGAATCGGAATGAAGCGGGCGATGTTGATCTGTGCCTGCCAGTCACTGGCTTTGATGTCAACTCCGACAACCATAATGACACTTCCGCTGTGTGGGTCGAGGATGGGCACAAAAGCCGAGACAAATGTTCCCCATTCGTCGGTGTATGGGCTGGCAGTGATCGTGCTCTTTCCGCTGAGGGCCACAGACAGTTCGGCCGGGGGATTTGTGTAGACATCGCCGGGGGGCGAGTATTGAGAGTCGTTTGTGGCAACGGTGTCGGGTCCGAAGATGATTCTGTTTTCCCGGCTGGCGATGGTATAGACCCATCTGGCTTCAGGTATGGCCATCTTGATCTGGATCAGCTTGCCACGGATGGCGTCGAAAGCCGGCGTGTCCAGATCATGCAGGGTAAAGGCCAGCTTCCGGGCCAGACCGGGATTGATGAGACGGCCGATATCGGCAGTTTGCTGAAGCAGTCGGGTGCGCATATTGTGGTCGACGGCAGCCGCCTGCCTGCTTCCATTCCACCAGCTCAGGGCAATGAGCAGGATCAGACCTGTGGCTCCCGCGGCCAGCCATGGTATGCGTGTTAAGCTAAGATTTCTGGTACTCATTGAATGTAATGATTGTCAGCATGCATTCACTTTCCATGCGCATTCACCGACTTCCCCCGCCATCAATAGACCTCCGGAATAAACGTCTGATCTGCGATTGGTGGCCGTACATAGCCACTGCTTTTCTTTCGGAGGGGAAGTTGCATCTTCGCCGGAGTCAGATCCTTGTATGGGATCATGCTCAGGAGATGTGTTATGCAGTTGAGGCGGGCCCGTCTTTTGACATCGGCATTTACAACATGCCAGGGTGCCTGCTTGATGTCTGTGTGGACAAACATCTCATCTTTCGCTCGCGAATACTCCTCCCACTTGTCGCGGGAAGTGAGGTCCATCGGGCTCAGCTTCCACCGCTTCGTCGGATCAGCCAGCCGCTTCTGGAACCGTTTCTCCTGCTCCTGGTCGCTGACTGAGAACCAGTATTTGATCAGTATCACCCCGGAACGTACCAGCATACGTTCGAACTCGGGGCAGGACCGCATAAATTCCCGGTATTGCTCGTCTGTGCAGAATCCCATTACATGCTCGACACCGGCGCGGTTGTACCAGCTGCGGTCAAACAGAACCATTTCTCCGCCTGCCGGCAGTTCGGTGGCATAACGCTGGAAATACCACTGGGTTTTCTCGCGTTCAGTGGGTACACCAAGCGCTACAACCCTGCAGATGCGCGGGTTGACCCCGTGTACGATGCTTTTGATGACGCCTCCTTTGCCGGCAGCGTCACGTCCCTCGAACAGGACCACGACCTTGAGCTTTTCCTGTTTGATCCACTCCTGCAGTTTAACAAGCTCGATGTAAAGTTTCTGCAGTTTGCTTTCATATGAGCGGCGGCTCATGGGCTTGTTTCGTGACATGGACACTGTCCTTTCAGCTCTGGCTCCCGGTTGTTGAGCAATGGTAACGGATGCTCAGTGATGCGTATCCACTCACTGTTCTTCTGCCCCTTTTGCCTTGCGGTCAGCACATGTGGGCTTGTGATGTGTCATGGTCTTTGCCTCACCGGCAGAATTCGCTTCGTCCGCGCGGGCGAGTTCATCTGCCTCGTCTGCGATATCCGGGTACCACTTCCTGGCACAATCGGGACACATTCCGTGACTGAACATGGCTTCGGAGTGGCATGTCACATAGCTTTCGACCTGCTGCCAGAATCCCTTGTCGTCGCGGATCTTCTTGCAGCCGGCACAAATGGGCACGATGCCGCGAAGTGTCTTGATTTCGGCCATCGCCTTCTGCAGGGCCTCTATCTTGCTGATGAGTGATAGTTGTAATTCCAGGTTATGCCGCCCGGTGGCGAGCCGGGCCATCAGTTCATTGTGATCGTAGGGTTTGGAGACATGATCGTTAGCGCCGGCCTCGAGGCTGTCAACGATGTCGCTCTTTTCGCTGCGGCCGGTCAGCATGATGATATAGGGCGTCACCTTCATTTCAACCCTTCTGATCATTCGCGCCACATCCAGTCCGTTGAGTTCCGGCATGTTCCAGTCCAACAGGACCAGTTTTGGAGCGTCTGCCTTCTGCATAACCTTCCAGGCCTCAGCGCCATTGTCGACTTCCACAGGGTCATAGCCCCACTTCGTCAGCATGGCCGCCAGAATGGTTCGTGAAGTGCAATCGTCTTCTGCTATTAGAACTTTCTGTCCCATAGGTCAAAACTGCTCAGTAAGTTGAAACTTATCCTTAGTGTATCGGCTGTTTGGGGCTGAAACCAAGGAAAAAGTCGAACTTTGTCGCGTAGTTTTCAAAGTTGGACTTTTCTGTGCGATCAAAGTTGGGATTC
>JBAXMA010000471.1:0-2513 GCA_037134535.1 bacterium | reverse complement strand
GGCAACAGCCGCAATTGAGACTTGACCGCTGCAGTGATGAGCTGCACAACCCTATCGACCGGGGCTTCTTCTTTATAGCACCGCATGCCTCGTATGAGAGGCGCACGACAGACCTCTACAATGAAAGCCGTCGCATCGCGAGCTATGATGTGACTTCCATTCTTGCCGGAATTGACATTGGCAGCCAGTTCACGCGGTATGGCGAGTTGCGGATCGGCATGTTGGGTGGCGTACTCTCCCCGGAACTCGACACAGGGCCGCAAAGCCTGTCACCGGGGGATGACAATGTCACGCAAGGGGCATTTAGTACTCGGCTGTTTCTCGATCAGCTCGACAGCGTACAATTTCCGCGTTCGGGCTGGAGTGCGGGGCTGAATATGTTCAACTCGAGCAGCCTGCTCGGCGCCGAGCAGGATTATACCAAGTGGGACAGCGATGGATCCTTCGTCCGTTCATTCGGTTCGCATACGTTCCACTTTAGTGCTAAAGCCGGCGGCCGAATCGGCTCCGATACGTTGCCGCGTTACGACCTGTTCCAGTGGGGTGGTTTTATGCAGCAGTCGGGCTACGCGACTGGTCAGTTAGTTGGAGATGATTTGAAATTCGGTCGGCTCATTTATTACCACAGGCTTTTAAAAGGAAGCCTGCTTGAGGGGGTTTATGGTGGTATCTCGTTCGAGGTTGGCCAGGTCGGCAATCCGCTTGTGCTTGGCAGTCCGTAAGGGTTGCTTGAATCCTCGTGCATCTTCCTTGCCGCCGACAGTCCGATCGGGCCAGTATATATAGGCTACAGGCGGTCGATGGACAACAACAGCAGTGTGTATTTGTACCTTGGGACACCTTTTTAACGTGAACATTGCACATGCGGGGGTGTCCAGGAATTTGAGTACGATATTGTGGCGCTCGGGACCCATCTCTCAGCGCCAGATGCTCCAGCAACTCGCAAAGACGTTACGATAGCTCGTACCAAACACCCCTGCCACTGCCGTGCTGGTTGAGGAAGCCATGTTTGACCAGTGCCCGAAAGTGTTGCTTAAGGGTGTTGCGACTCGCGCCATTCTGCCGGATCATATCGCCCATCGTGATACGGCCATGCTCGCGCGCGAACTCGACGATCTGCAACGACAGCTCCGGCAAAGGCGCAAGTACCAGTTTCTCTCGCTCGATCTTTTTGTTGAGATGTCGCACTTGTTCGGCCAGGGAGCGCAGAAAAAACACCAGCCAGGGTTGCCAGTTCGGCGTGTCGGTGCGGATCGTCCCCTGCGTCTGCCGCAGGGCTAAGTAGTAGGCCTCCTTATTCTGCTCGATCACACTTTCCAGCGAGCTGTATGGCATGTATGCGTAGCCCGCCTGCAGAAGCAACAGCGTAGTCAACACCCGGCTGAGCCGCCCGTTACCGTCCTGAAAGGGATGTATCTCCAGAAAGATGACAACCATCAAGCCTATCAGCAGCAGTGGATGCAGACGCTCCGCACCTCGTTCTTCCAGCATCCAGGCCACCACCTCGGTCATCAGGCGCTGTGTGTCGAAGGGCGTTGCCGTCTCGAACACCACGCCGATTTGCACACCGTCTCCGTCGAACGCGACGACGCTGTTAGAGGATGTCTTATAGTTGCCGCGATGCCATGCGTCCTTTTCGCTGTAAACCAGTAAGTCGCGGTGCATCTGCCTGATGTGGCTCTCGGTGAGCGTGATGTCCTGCCAGGACGAGAACGCCAAGTCCATCACTTCTGCGTAACCTGCAACCTCCTGCTCGTCGCGGGTGGCGAATGTCTTGATCTGCAGGCATGACAGCAAGCGCGCAACTTCACGGTCGGACAGCCTACCACCCTCAATGCGGGTGGATGAGCCGATGCTCTCAATTGTCGCCACGCGCCGCAGGGCCGACATACGATCCGGCGCAAGTGTACCCAAGGCGCGCCATGCGCCCTTGAACTCGTCGATCTTGGCGATCAGGCCCAATATCTCCGGGGTGATCTGGATAGTGTCGGTTCGTATCATCAAACCAATAATACACCCAATAACACCCATTGTCCATAATAATAACTCGCAATCTGCACCAAAGACAATCACGGACTCTTTCTTCGGAAAGCTCGACAGGAAGATAACTTCGAGCGAAGCCGGCCATGAACTGAGAGAGACGTAGTCATCTTGTCACGATCATTTTGGTTGCGTAAAGGCCCCTCTAAACCATAAAAACGCCCCTCATTGGCGCATTTATGATGAAATCCCCGTATGATAGCTTGGTCCGACCCCGGTTACGATAAACACGGAAGCTTCTGAACTTACAGCACGACGGAGCCTGCAAGTATTTTGACGCATACTGCATGTGTGGCGCATCACACATCGTTGTCACAAGAAAGAATTTCTCCTGAAGTTCGCCAAGGATCGGCAGGACTGGCTCAACCGACTTTTTGAGGCCAAGAATCGTCATGGAATTATCATCCTCGATTACATGTACAGTTCAGATATCCTCCTCAAGTATCTGACCATTCTCGATCAGCCATTGTTTT
>JBAXMA010000470.1:0-2519 GCA_037134535.1 bacterium | reverse complement strand
GGTTGCGCCCAGGCTCATTTACGCCTGAACCGTGTATGCGGTAGTCGTCATCAAGGACGTTCTCAACGGCCAGCACCACATTCATGTCTTTCATAATGCGGGCACCGGCCCGAACCGTGCAGACCGCGTAGGCCGGTGTCCCGCCGGGGGGAACTCGCTGTGTGTCCCGCAGATCCTCTGCTGAGAGCCTGTCAGCTTTTGCGGCCATGTCGCCAACCAGTTCCGTCCAGTATTTGCTGTTTGATGTCTGCCATCGCGCACCGACCTGCAGAGTCGGCGGCATCAGGCGGCTGATATAGTCGCGTGCCTTTTCAGACTCTGATGTGGGATAGGCGTCCACTTTTCCATCCATCCAGGTTGCGCTGGCCCACGATGACAGCTGGGGCGTCCAGCGATAGTGGCCCGATACTTCGGCGCCCTGTATGTAGCCCTGTCCCGAGTTCTTCTTTGTGACTTCGGCGCTTTCGTCGATCATTCTGCCGGTTGGTGTGCGCACGATCATCTTGTCTACAGTCGTGTGGTAGAAGCTCAGCTGGGAGGTAAATCGCTCCGTCCGGGACTTGAAGCCGATTTCATAAGCCACGTACTGTTCAGGTTCCAGACCAGGGGCAGGGGTTTCAATCTCGCCGCTTCTGGCAATATCAAGCCGCGTCAGATCGGATAGATTTGGAGCCCGGAAGCCCTGGGAAACCCCGGCGTAGATGACGTGGCGACGATCTGCAGTGAGAGGGTGCAGGATGCGCAGTGAACCGGCAAAGGCGCTCCAGTCATCGCCAAGTGCGGTTGCTTTGCCAGTGATTGGATCCTTGACCTTGCTGGCATTAGCGCTGGCGTAAGTATATCTGGCGCCCGGTATCACGTCCAGTTTGCCATCAAGGAACGACAGGGTGTCCTGGATAAACAGGCCAGCGTTGTCGTAAGAGGCGTCATCGGCTACCGGGCCCTGAATCTCGATCTTGTCCAGACTGCCATCTGCCTTGTATTTTTGTGAGTAGGAATTCACTCCGTCCCGGTAGTATTCCGCGCCATAGACCCAGTTTCCGATCTTGCTGTCAGAGTCGAGCTGGAGCGACACGCCCCATGTTGTCACGTCAAAGCCCTGTACGTCGCTCTTGTCGTCTTTCCTGACGCGATACATGTCTTCCTTTTGCCCCTGACGCGAGACCGTGAGATCGATCCCGTCCACCAACGAGTTCAGGCTCTCCGCGTGATATTTGAGATACGTCAGATCGCGGTGCTGATCGTATGTGTGGATCTTGTCGTCGCCGACAGAAAGCCCCTGCCAGTCAATGCCATAGATGGTTCTATGTGTGCGCCATGCGTCGTCCTGGTTAACCGACTGGAAACCGAGGGTCAGGCTGGAGATCTTATTGATGTAGTAGTCCAATCTGGCATCATAATCCTGTTCCGTGTAGCCGGTATGCTCCTGGAGTCCCACATCTTTGCCGCCTCTCAGGTCGCCGAAGTTCTTCAGGGAGACACCGCCGATAAATCCAAGTTCCTCACTGACGCGTCCACCAAGTTGAATTCTGCCAGAGGTCGATTTGTCTGCCGTAGCGCCGCGATAAAGAAGGCGAGGTTCCCATAAGGCGGATCCGTCATATTCCGGCGGCTCAGCAGGAATCGCATTCAGAAGACCCCCGATTGCGTCACTGCCATACAATACCGAAGATGGGCCCATCACGAGTTCGTAGGCGCCAATAGAGAATGGGTCAACTGTGTTCCAATACTGATTAGGCCCGTCACGGAAGACGGAGTTGTTCAGCCTGATGCCGTTAATGAGGCATAGGGTACGGAAACCAGTAAAACCGCGCAGGTAGGGGGATCCCTGACCGTAACCTGTCTTCTGCACCATCGTTGAAGGAATGCCCTTCAGTGCATCCGGAGTGGTTCTGATGGCGTCTGATACCATGGAGTCGGGAGCACTGAGATAGTAAGTCGTGCTCGGTTCGGACTGGATGTCGCGCGGGCTCCGTGAAGCAGTGATCACAATTTCCGGCATTGTTGATCGCACAGGTGCGGCATTAGATGTGGCCGCAGTCGCGTCCTGTCCATAGGTTATGTCGCCAAGCGTTACCAGTGTTATTGCGATGATAGCAGTAATCATGATCAGTTCGTGACACGTAAGTCTCATTTCTGAAATTCCTTCACTATGGCCTGCATGGAGCTGCTGTACCTAAGCAACACCGGTCAGGCATTCACTCAGTAAGGTAGTAAGCGCAGGAGGAAGACATATGGTTCAGTTCGGAAATTGATTCAAAGGTGGCAGCCGCCGTCTCTGGCGGCTGCTGTTACCGGGACGCGTCCGGCAGGGACGCCACCATGCTGGAGTCAAGGTAGGGACGATCAGCCGAATCGTCTCTGTCGCCCACCACGTGACTGAGAAGCTGTGAAAGAATTGCAGAAGAGAGGCCGGCGTGGCAGCCGGCCTCTCTTAATCAGCAGCAAAATCGAGTGATTTCGATAAGGGAGGGCGCGGTGCCACCCTGCTCCTTATACGCATTTTGGTCAGGATTCAT
>JBAXMA010000469.1:0-2544 GCA_037134535.1 bacterium | reverse complement strand
ATGATGCGGCGAGGACGTCGGGTCCGTCCGGTGAAGTGATGACCGCATCCTCAATACGTGTGTTTCCGAAGATGACATCCTGTATGGTGAATTTCGGTTCCAGGCCCATCTGGAGATCAACGTTGGCCAGTCCTAGGTCTGCATCCACCAGGAGTGTGCGGAATTTCATCCTGGCCAGCGAGCAGGCCAGACCAATGGAAATCATGGTCTTTCCCACGCCTCCTTTGCCGCTTCCGATTGCTATGCAGCGCAGGCGTGACATAAGCCGGTCGTCCTGATGCTGAGACCGTGGCGATGGATTAAGAGCAGATGCCTGGTTGGTCAATTTGTTATCTCCATGGTTGGCACAAGCAGTGCAGCCAGCTCGGCCGGCCGTAATTCATGGATATCCTGTGGTACTCGCTGCCCGTCTGTCATGAATGCGATTGGCATTGATGCTTCTGCCGCGGCAAATGTCAGCACATCATAGCTTCTGGTTTCATCCAGTTTGGTAATCACAAGATATGTGGAACCGGTCGTCCTGTAATTCCTGATCAGCGCCGGAACCTCGCCCGGTCTCAAGGTGGCCGGTACCAGCAGGAGGCTCGTGATGTTGCCCATCCCGTTCAGGACTCCGTGAAGGGCCTTCAATCCGCTCTCATCATACTGACTGCGTCCTACTGTGTCCACGAGGATGATATCCTTGGTTGCGAAAGTTCTGATTGCCTTGGCTGCCTCGGCCGCGGAGAAAGCTATCTTCAGCTCCAAACCAAGAAGAACCGCGTATTCGCGGATCTGGTCAACAGCGGCTACCCGGTATGTGTCCGTAGTGATGAGACCGACGTTCAGTCGTGACCCGAGACTCCATCGTGCGGCAAGTTTTGCCAGTGTCGTTGTCTTTCCAGACCCGGTAGGTCCGGTCAGCACAATGACGTGCGGTCCGCCTTTTCGCTGCGCCTGAAATGCACCCGTCGGAGGGAGGAACTCTGTAATAATCTTTCTCATTGCGGCCGGATCCTTGATGTCGTGGAGATCGGGGCGCCGCGCCAGAATGCTTTGAACGAAACGTGGGTCCCAATTGCTGGTGAACGCAGGAAGAAGTGTGCCGGGCGGTTGTGGCAATGCCGTGATAGTACGGCGGGGAGGGATTGGTCTGGAATCGCTACTGGCGGTTCTAGACATGCCATGGATCTCGGTTCTCAGTGAATCGACGGCCTTCTCCAATGAGTCCATCTGCTCGGCGTTTCTTTCCGACAGTTGTTTCAGGCCGCCGGAATCCAGCAGTTTCGTGATGGCATGCCGGTCTCCAGCCTCATCGTCGGCTATGGCGATCACTTCATGCGATTCCCCTCCCATGAAAGACGGCATAAGCCCTTTCAGAGGAGATTGCCGGGACGGCTCAATGATTACGGCTTCCGTTCCCATTTCTTTGCTGATGGTATCGTAAATTCTCTCTAAAGACGGTCCTTTGAAGCGTCGTATTCTCATGCTGCGCTCTCCATCATGGCTTCAGCCTCGGCGCCCTGGGGTGCCGGAATCAAGCCAAGTATCTCCACTTGAACATTGTCAGGGACTTCTGTGAATGACAGGACTCCCATATCTCTGAAAGATTGCGCGATCAGTTGCCGCATCAGCGGTCGTATTACCGGTGAACACAGAAGCACCGGTTCAGCGGCCTTGGCGCGGGCGGCTGTAATGGCACTCCCGATCTTCTGGAGCATGTCGTGAACCAGAACTGGATGCAGTGACAGATTGCCGATCGCTGCCCCTTCGCGATGTGTTCCCTTCCTGATCATAGCTTCCAGGTCCGGATGCAGGCCTATTGCCTTCAGGGAACCGTCCGACATGAGGTAATCACGGGTAATGTGGGCTCCAAGGGCCCGGCGGCATTGTTCGACGAGCAGTGAGACGTCCTGAACCTTCGGCGTGTGGTCAGCGAGCGTTTCTACAATGACTGCCATGTCACGGATTGAGACCCTTTCTCTCAGGAGGCCCTGGAGGACCCTGTGAACACCACCGACAGTCATCTTGTTGGGAATCAGTTCCTGGACTACGGCCGGGTGCGTCTCCTTGAGATTGTCGAGCAGGACGCTAGTATCCTGTCGTGTCAGAATGTCGGCCGCATGTCGTTTTGATATGGCCATAAGATGAGTTGTGATGACGTTTGCGCAGTCCACGATGGTGAGGCCCTTTGCTTCGGCGATGTCACGTTTGTTCTCGGGAATCCAGAAGGCCTGAAAACCGAAGGCCGGTTCTTTTACAGGCAAGTACCCGTCCAATTTAACCTCTCCGCTTGGATCGATGGCGAGAAGGGATCCAGGCTTTACCTGGCCCGGTGCAACCTCCAGCCCGCGGATTTTGATGGCGTAGTTGTTGTTCTTGAGGTTGACGTTGTCTCTGATGTTGACAGGGGGCAGGATCAGGCCAAGCTCTTCCACGAGCTGAGTGCGGATATTGCCGATGCGCTGGAAGACATTAATTTGGGGAACAATGAAGTAATCTTGTGCCCGCCCTATCCTTACCTGGAAATGGCAACCGATATCGCTGAAGATTCGGATTTCAAAG
>JBAXMA010000468.1:0-2544 GCA_037134535.1 bacterium | reverse complement strand
CGCGCGCACCTCCCAGTGTCACTGAGGCATTGCCAAAATAGTTGCATTTGTTGTTGTTGCAGTAAAAAGAGAGGCGTAGAGTTGAGACAGATATTCTTGTTGCCTGATCAAACGTCGTTACTGGAGGGTAATGCATGAGTGGTTCAGCTTGCTCGCTGTGTGGAAAACTGCTGTTGCAAGTGTGCGTGACATTGCTGCTGGTGAGCCCGGGTCCCGTCTACTGCGCGGTGGAGGTGGGGGCTAATCCGGTGGTCGGACTCACGAGTCAGCCCGAGTGGCGTTTTGACGGAATGGACTGCAGCATCTACAGCGACAGGGCCAAGCAGCTTGGCGTAGGGCTGCCGCAGATGAAAGCAGACAGGGAGAAGACTCAGAAGATGCTCGAAGCTATCAATCAGGACAGTCAGGATGCCTATGACGCGGCCAAGAAGGCCTTCGGCGAGAAACTATGGGAGAAGGCGAAGGAAAAGTTCATGGACAAGGCAAGGGCTTTTGCAAAAGGCACCAAGTTGCTGACAAAGCGAGTTGCCGACATGACGGCGGCAGGTTATTCAAGGATTGACCAGGCGCAATGGTTGCGCTTGATGAATAAAGCGCAGAGGCTTGAAAAGAATGCTGAGAAGATTAATGGTTATCTTGAGAAGTTAGTTAACACGCAAAACAGTCAAGCCGAGTTCAAGCTCATGCTTTCTGACTCGGAAATGGATGAGTGCAAGTCCTTCAATGAAGAACTGCTGCAATTGGACAGGGAGTTTGTGAACAGTGGTTGTGCCGAGTCGCTGGGTGATGCGGTGGCCATGCTTGGAGGGCCCCTGACGGGGCTCCTGTGGGACATTGGCCTTCTTACAGTCAAAAATGGACTGGACGTCGCAGGGGCCTCTTACCGAGATCTTCGTGACAGGCCGTTTCTACAGAAGACACTGGAGGATATGGATCAGCGCATCAAGGGGATTGAGGAGCGAATCGCTTGGCAGCGCGACACCTTTAATGACTGCATGAACGAGCAGGCGAAACACAAGGCGTTCGATCTTGAAATTCAGAAGTATTCGCAAGCAGGGAAGAAGGAGCCCTTTAATACACCTGCAGTTAAGTCGGCGCCGGAAATCGACAACACCAAGCCAGCCCCTGAACCATCGATCTTGTCAGGTAACACACTGCCGCTTCTTCTTCTGGGAGGTGCAACTATTGCAGCGATTCCTGCTCTGGCAGGCGCTGGTGGTGGGGGTGGTAGTGGTGGTGGCGGAGGCAAGAAGTGCCCTAGTCCAGGCATGATGGGGTGTTCGGGCAATGGCACGAGTTCTCTAACCTTCTGCTGTCCAGCCGGTCATATGTACTTCTGGGGCGGGAAGTGCTACACCGCCCAGACCTGGGAAGCATTAAACTACGCTGACTTCACTGTCTGCTGGCAGGAATGAAGAGATATTGTGAGGCAGTATGAGACAACTACAAAGTTTCCGGCGATACAGCGAACAGATGGCAGCTGCTGGACATTCCATTTCTCAAGTAGAATCACCGATGTTGATGTATGAGAGGAAGAACGGTGTTAGGCGGCCCTGGAACTTTGAGTTGTTTTGAGCTGGATTAGAAGGGGAATCATGATGCGTTCACGGTACTTCAGTTGTGTCGCGAGAAATTGTCTCGTCGTGCTGTCGGCAATTATGCTCGTGGCTGGATGCCGAAGTGTCGGCCAGCCCATGGCCCTTAGTAAGTCCAGTGGCGCTCTGGACCTGAGCAGAAAGTCGATAGTGATATTTACGGTGAGGACAACCAACATCTATAAACCCGATCATCAGCCAAACTTGGAGCGTGTTGCCATACTGCCGGCAAACTGCAGGAAGCCAGTTACGTTCCAAGTGGATAAGCCGAGTTCCCGGTCAGCAAAGTTCTGTGATTACATGGTAAGCGTGGAGATAGAGCCGGGTGTACACGCACTGAAGACCGTCGCTGGCACCGCTCTCGGGATGTCCTTGCTTCTCAGTCAAAACTCATTTGAGTTTCAAGTGGACGGCAGATTTGAAGCGCTTACCAATGCCGTGACCTACATTGGGCACGTGGATATGAAGAATCGCGAGCGCAAACGAGGTGAGCCCAGATCAGGGCCCATAAATCCGATTCTTCCGCAATCAGTTGCCGGGTTCTTAGGTGGTACTTTCGATGTGTCGGTGTCAGACTTGCAGGAGACTGACATTCCGCTCTTTGTTCGCACATATCCCTGCCTGCGTGAAGCCATGATAGGCACGGCTATCATGAGTTTGCCGGTGAAGTGAGCGCCAGGAGTGCTCTATGTCTTGCGCCAGGAGCAGAGCTGTGTCATGTACGATCAAATAGCGGCGTCGTGCCTGCCCGCATCGCTACGCGAAGCGTTGCCGGCGGGGAACTCCGCCCTCCAGTTTCACGTGCAAGTCGGTGTCTTTGGCTGGAGGGGTGAGCTACGTGTGCCGGCGTAGTCCCGTCTGCGGGACAAAGACGCATGCGAGCCCGTTTTTGACGCAGCCGTGGCACTAGAGATACGTAATGCCTCAGTTATGGGGTGGATTGCACACA
>JBAXMA010000467.1:0-2545 GCA_037134535.1 bacterium | reverse complement strand
GGTTGCGGAAGCCCCTCTGTATCGGCTTCCACGACACCCAATCGCAGATGCGCCCTCCATCCTGAGTGTGGCACTTCTCCTGTTGACTTCTTCTCAATTATTCCGCGAAGATGAGGTTGTCACAGCAGATGCCCGGTGTGATCAAGGGGACTAAAGTATGAATCCATGGTATGCCACGCTCAACAGGCCCGCGCTGACGCCGCCCGACTGGATCTTCGGGCCGGTCTGGACAGTGCTTTATGTGATGATCGCTCTCTCGGTGTTTCTCTACTATCGGACTCCTGTTCGATCGTACGTATGGCTGACAACAGGCGTTCTCGTGCTGCATCTGATCTCTAACTTTATCTGGACGCCGCTGTTCTTTCGTCTGCATTCGCCGACGGCAGCCCTTGCAGATATTCTGTTTCTGGACATGACGCTGGTGATTCTGATTTTCTCTTTCTGGATGACAAGCAGGCCGGCCGCAATTCTTCTTCTGCCGTACTTGGCATGGGTGTCGTTCGCGACATATCTAAACTACGGATTCTATAAACTGAACTGAATATGATCTTCTTCGATACTCACGTCCATTTTGACATGATCAAGGCCGCGGATGGTGCTCATGGCGCAGTTGAAAGGGCAATTGGCGCTGGCGTGACCCGAATGATCGCCATCGGCGGCTCTGCGCCAGCCAATGAGTTTGCACTCTCAATGGCGGCACGTTTTCCGGACACAATCAGTGCCGCTGTCGGCTACGACCGCGATTGCGCGGGTGGTGATCATCCCATGCCCGATCTTGAACCCGCTCTTCAGGGCCTGAATGCTGCGGGTGTTCGTCCTGTGGCAGTGGGTGAGATTGGCCTGGATTTTCATTACCACCCCGAGACTGCAGAGAAACAGGGGACTTTAATCGCCGGGCAGCTTGAACTGGCACGCAGGTATCAACTTCCGGTTGTGGTCCATAGTCGTCAAGCAGATGAGGCCACACTCGATCTGCTTGGGCGACATGTCGCGGGACTGTCCGCAGGAAGTTCACGAATAGGGGTTATCCACTGTTTTACCGGCGATATCGCTTTCGCGCGGAAGGTTCTGGATATCGGTCTCCATGTGAGCTTCAGCGGGATAGTGACTTTCAGAAATGCTGACACCTTGCGCGAGGCTGCGCGGTTTGTGCCTGCTGACAGGCTGCTGATCGAGACCGACTCGCCATTTCTGGCACCCGTACCTCATCGTGGAAAATCGAATGAGCCCATGTTTGTTCCCGATGTGGCGAAAATGCTCGCAGAGGTGCGCGGTTGTTCCATAGAGGAAATTGCCGGGGTCACAAGCAGGAATGCAGCGGCGCTATTCGGTGCATGATCATGCACTGCCGGGGTAGATGGAGTTCGATGGAGATTAATCTGGAACTCAGGAACTCAGGAATTGATGCAGGGATGAGTTGCATAATTTTCCTGAGTTCCAGATATTCTGCTCAGGATGTCGCTCAGTTGCCGAGAAATTTTTCGACCAAAGCGACGTTTTCTTCCACGATGTCTTCCTTGTCACCGCGGTGCATTCCAACATTTACCACATCGGTTGGCTTTATGTTGTCGAAGGCATATTCGAAGGCCATGCGTGCGTCAATGCGGCCGGCGGCCATTATCTTGTAGCCGATGCAGGGTTTACGGATGCGTCGGATGCACTCGGTGGCGGCCATTGCATCCGTCAGTCTGAAGTTGTGGCCTCTGTTGCTGTGGACGCTGCCACAGTTGAAGAAGCATACGACATGAAAATCCACCAGGTTCAGGCTGTCGATCCAGTAGTGGGATTCGGGTGAATGTCCGGCCACTCCGAAGGGGAGTCCGGTGGATCGGGCATAGGCAGCCCATTCCCTAAGTTTCTTTTCATCACGTCTGGCGAAGAAATCATCAGAATGACCGCCCCAGAAGTAGAATCCCTTAACCCCGATCTTGACGGCTTTGTCGATTGACGCTTGCATATTGCCGTCGTGTGCGCCCAGTTGAGCTATCCACTGGAGCTTACCGCCGCCGGAGATGTACTTGCTGACGGCCTCGATGACATGCGGGTTCTCATTGTTTGTAATCATGGTATTGATGCCGGCCTTCTCGGCATGGTGCCAGGTCTCGATAATGCGATCCGGTGTGTGAAACTCGACCATTGCCTTGTCTCGCTCTGGTGACTGGTGGCTGTAACCCCCGAACGGGTTAGCGCCGATTACGAGCCTGGTTACCTTCAACCCGCAGAAATCTACAATTGGCAGCATATTTAGTCCTTGCTTGGCTGTTGTCAGCTGTTATCGGACCACGACAGCCGCAGTCCTTTCGTCAATATTTATATCAGATTAGCATCATTGAACGCTGAAAACAATCTCTGAAGTGTAACGAGTATGTGGGTACCACGGCTGCGTCAAGAAAACGGCTCACCCAGAGGGTTTCCTCCAGAGCTATCAAGCTAAGGACTCCCACGGCGCACGTTCGCTAACTTATCCATCGTTCTCGTCCTCAGCGAGGCGGAGCCGAGCGGTCCTCGTCCTCGAATTGGCATCTATTTCGAGGACGAGGGACGA
>JBAXMA010000466.1:0-2547 GCA_037134535.1 bacterium | reverse complement strand
CAAGAGCGCCCAGGCCGCCGGAATAGAGCCTGATGCTCTCGTGAATGCCGTATTCGAGAGAAAAGTACGCAATGCATCGTGGCGGCACGACATTAGGCTTTCCGTCGCGATTGCTGCTGACTTCCGACTCAAAACGGTCTGCGACCTGCTGAAGGTGGCTCATGAAGCCGTCGTCTTCAACGAGTGCCTCGAGCCGCTTCTGGGAAATCAGGCTTAAAAAACCCAGAGGATTATGCCCTGAGTCCCGCCATGCGACGGGATTAATTCTGCGGAAAAGCTCGATCGCGTCACGATTCCAGCACCACCACATGTTCCGCGCCAGTTTTTCAAGGAACGCCAGTTCCCGGGGGATTAATACGGATACATTGAACAACTGCATTTTTCTTGATGTGCTCATAATGATAAAGTTCCACGCAGGCAATATCGATCAGGATCTCAATAACGCACCGGCTATCCTGTCAGAAGCCTGCTGTGCTCCAACAGATGCCTGATAGATTCTGCCGGAATGTCCCCGGACAGGATAAATAGAGTGATTCGTCAGCCGACAATTATTACGCTATTCAATGATCCCATGCCATTTGGCACCCATTCCTGGCACTCCGGATCGACGCACCACACACCATCGATGACAAACTTGTACTCGTGCCTGCCCTTGGGCATGAGAATTGTCCCGGAATATGTGCCGGCCTTACATGCCAGCTTGTTCTTTTTCGGGTTCCAGCCGTTGAAAGTCCCTGTTACGTAGACTTCACTGCCAGGCTGTACCTTGAGTGCAAATTTTATCCGCTTCTTGCCGGCGAGCATACCTTCCATGATGCATCTCCTCCATGAGCTGTACAAATCCAGATGAGTGAAGAGTCAGAAAATACTACTATCTGGCGGATAGAACTGCAAGCACTCTGTAGAGTTCGGTTACGCTCCAAGCCTGGGCGCCGCAACCGCGCAGGATGTGTGGTGCGTCGCCGTCAACTATTTCGGGGATATAACCCAGACATCCCCTGCTTGCCGTCTGTGCACCGGCGGACAAAATAGACAAGGCGGTCTCCCGCGCTGTTGCGCCATAAGCAATGTGTAGTGCCTCGCTGAATGAAGGCGCCAGCCAGGCCCATGCTGTGCCATTGTGATATGCAGGCTTCCGGCGCGTGTCTTCATCGCCCTCATACCGTCCCCAGTAAGGATTATGAGGGTCGTTGAGCAGGCTGCTACCCATGACTGGAAGCGCATACTTCACCGGGCGGTCAGCCAGGGTGCGGATGGCACCGGGCACAAGAAGCTCTTCGCATGATGAGACAACTGCCTGACGAAGAGCCAGTTCGCTGACGGCACTCAGAGTCACAGCCAGAAGCTGGTTGGGTCGCAATGCGTCGTCGGGGCTGGCATCTTTTGCGCTTTGTCCGGGGGTTCCATGGAGGCAGTCGCACAGATGGTTTTGCCCATCCTTTCTATAAAGTGTGACTATTGATGAGCGAACCCGGCCGGCCAGGTCTGACATCTTTGCGTCGGAGTCAGCCCCGGCGAGAGTTTCCAGTGCCGAATACCAGAGAGCCTGGATTTCAATGGGGTAGCCCTGTCTGGGGCTGCCGGCCGGGAAGTTTGTGTCCATCCAAGTGAAGTGGGATGGGCTGAAGACCAGACCGCTCTTGTGGTCCATTGCCACTCCGTTCGGTGTGCCCTTTATGTAGGATGCGACTATTGAACGAAGTACGTCGCGAATGGTCCTGCCACCGACGTCGGAGTCCAGTAGTGTTCTGGAGTTTGTGGCGCGCATGAGGTCGCCGCAGGCCACGAAGAGCCACAGCGGAGCATCTGAAGTGTCGCGGTTTGAAGCATCGCTTCCCCTGAGCATGTTGGGCAAAGTTCCACCTTGCTCGAATCTGGCAAATTGCCGGATGATTCTGGTCGATTCATCGATCAGGCCGGCGGCAATCAGACCCCTGAGGCAGATCAGCGTGTCACGGCCCCAGTCAAGAAACCACGGGTATCCGGCAATGACGGTCTCGAGGTCATCGCGCTTGACGATAAAGCTGCGCATTGCATTGCGCATAGCCTCATCCAGCGAGAACTCTTCACGGTTGCGCTCTGACTTTCTTTGCGCAGTGGCGGGAGATGGCGTGGTGGTGGCCCCGGTTGATTCAGTGATAATCTCTGCCTGAAGCGTTAGAGTCTGGTTTCCCGCAATGTCAGTGGCGAAGTAGCCGGGGCTGAACAGGTCGGAGCTACCCTCAAACCCCCGGTTTGAATCATACGGATGTGCGACCATGTAGGACCATTCCGGCTCGCCAGTGAAGGTCCCTGGTGCACACGATATGCGCAGGCGACGGTCACTTGCAGGCGAGAACAGGAATCCGTGCTTCTCGTTTGTTATGGAGTGTATCCAGGCAGCCTCTGGACCAGCGTAGGCCTTGGTCTGCGCGTGATTGGACCTGTCCTCAATGTCCGGTCTGAGGATCATACTTATCGGAGTAGAGTCTATTAGATCATTCGAACCCGATTGTGCGCGCTTTCTTCTAATCTCAAGGGTTACCGCATTTCTATCGGTGTGCATCC
>JBAXMA010000465.1:0-2548 GCA_037134535.1 bacterium | reverse complement strand
CAGACGACAAAGCCCTTACCGCCATCACGGCACTGGCAGACATCAATGTTGATGATGCATTGATCAAGGCCCTCCAAAGCAACACAGCCCCCGAAGCTACGGTCAAAGCTCTCACGATGAGAAACTGCGCTAAGGCCGCTCCGGCAATCGTGAAGATTATTCCTACTGCTAGCGTGGAAGTTAAGACTGCCTCATGGAAGGGTCTGCGCAGTCTCGCGTCCGCGACCGACCTTGAACCCATGCTCAAGCTCATGGGCAGCGCTAAGACTCCGGAAGAGCAGGAACTGGCCGCCACTGCGGTGAAGGATGCCTTCGCGCGGCAGGCCGACAAACCGAAATGCCTGGAAGAGCTGGCCCGTAATTATGCGAGCGCTGCTGAACCGGCGAAGATCCTGATCCTTGAAATTGCCCAGATCACTGGCGGCCCGCAGGCGCTCACCGTAGTAAGAGGCGCCATGGACAAGAAGAACAAGACTCTCTATGACAAGGCACTCCGGCTCATAGCGGCATGGCCGGGCAGAGATGTCGTTCCAGACCTACTGCAAGCCGCAGGCAATGCGCCTGACGACGTCGGCAAGCTGCTCGCATTGGGCGGATACATCCGCATAATCGGCCTTGACGCCAATAGCCCGGCGCCCAGGGAAAAGGCCGGCATGTACAAGGATGCGTGGAAGCTTGCCAGACGCGTCGATGAAAAGCGCCTGATCCTGAGCGGATTGGCTAACGTCAAAGATGGCGACGCTCTGAAACTGCTTACTGATTGCCTTGGCGATGCAGGCGTAAGGGCGGAAGCCGAAACTGCCGCTTTCCAACTTGCAGATGCTACCAAGAATCAGTTCCAGGTCGAAGTAAAAGCACTGATGGAAAAGATGGCAGCGACAACTCAGAATCAGGACGTCATAAACAGAGCCAAGACATATCTGCCGCAGGAAAAGAAGTAGTCCTAACGCGACAGAAACCAGCTACGGCGGCTGATCTGGCGGGCATGCTTTGACAAAGTGCGCCTGTGGGTCCTTTTGAAGGCTTATTCGCCATTCATGCGACAGAACAGCCGCCGTCTAAGCAGATGTGGAGCCCTTTTCCGGCGTCTCCACAATGTTTGCAGTCGTGCGGAGACCATCCACAACACGACCAATCTCATCGTTCTTGCGCTGTTCGTGCAGAACTTCTTTAATCTTCTTCAGAATAGACTCAAACGGTATGGGACCGGGTGCCCTTTTTTCATGAACCTTCGCAATATGGTACCCGAACTCAGTACGGAACACGTCACTGACCTGGCCTGCCTCCATGCCGAATACAACTTTCTCAAAGCCCTCAACCATTGACCCGCGCGGAAACCATCCCAATTCTCCCTTGTCATCACATTGAGAATGCTGACCAGCGAGTTTGGCAAAATCTCCACCGTTCAGCGCCTGCGTCCTTATGTTCAGCATTTCCGCCGTGAATGCGCCAAAATCCTCCCCGCGAGCAGGCTGACGAACGATGTGGGACGCACGAATCATTTCCGGCGACATGAATGTCTCTGCATTGGCGTCGTAGTACGCGCGGCAGTCCTCCTTCGTCGGTTTTGGCACATCCTTGCAGACCAGAGCGAAGTATTTTTCAAGGCGGAGACCGTCCGCTATTGCCGACTTCATCTTTGTCACTTCTTCTGCCGGAACATCCGCGGGAACTTCTTTCGAGCCGTAGTGCTGCATGACTTCCAGCAGCCTGCGATCAGTCTCAACCGGCGATATTTCTGGAATACTCTTGCGCGCTTCCTGGGCAAGCAGAACACGCTCTATTGCGTTTTCACGGGCATCCGATGCCAGTTCCGCTGCTTTCTCACTAAGTTCATCCGGGCTAAGTTGCTCACCGTACCGCTCTTTGAGAGTAGCAAGTTCCTGATCGATCACTGATTCTCCGACCGTCTCACCATTTACCGTAATGCTCATATTAGCTCATCCATTAATTATTGATTTGTGGAAAGGAGGCAATGTGCGAGAAACACAGATTCATTACAAGCTGTATTATCCCATATCAGTCGGGCAATTCAGTGCCCGTTCCCGGCAGCGGCGAGTATCGCTGCGCCGAGTGCGCCGGTAAGTTGAGGGTGCTGCGCTATGTGAACCGGATGGCCGATGACCCCCTCCAGTACTTTCGCCATGCCTGGAATCATTGCTACACCGCCGGTGAATATGATCGGATCGGCGACATTCCGACCAGCCATGGCGGCAATCCGTGTTGCCATAGACACCTGCACTCCGGCAACAATGTTAGCCGGAGCCACCCCCGAAGCAAGAAGCCCGATGATCTCCGTCTCTGCAAAGACAACGCATGTACTGCTAATTGCGGCGGGACTCCTTGCCTTACCGGAAAGCCTTCCAAGATTTTCAAGCCGAACCCCCATGCGGCACGCCACCACTTCAAGAAAGCGGCCGGTGCCGGCTGCGCAGCGATCATTCATGATGAAGTCACGTACTTTGCCACTCTCATCCATTCGTAACACTTTGCTGTCCTGCCCGCCGATATCGATCACAGTACGCGTGCCGGGCCGCTGGTGATATAC
>JBAXMA010000464.1:0-2553 GCA_037134535.1 bacterium | reverse complement strand
GAACAAGAAAGCCAAAATGCACTACCTGAGATGCACCAAATCGCAGATGCGCCCAGCTCAGATAAGATTACTCTGTAGCTAAGATCCTTGACAAAACATGTAGAACTGGCGAACTTTCACGCCACTGATCGATTCTGGGCGATTGCAGCCCCGACTACAGGCAGAGATGGAGTGCGACCGGAAAGGCATTTTACGATGAGCGCAATTGCTGACAAAGTATGGAATGTACTGGGTAATATTTCCTTAGCCGTATTCCGGGGGCGACCGCCGGGAATCCTTGGCACAATCGCCCGCATCCTGAATGAAAGACGCCGCAGCAAGCAGGTCTACAAACGATTCACTCACGCGGACTTTCTCCGTATCCAACCGGCAATTGCTGAGCGAAAACTGGCAAGAAAGCCCATCAACGACCTGGTTACAGCACGCACGATCTCCGACATGCAGTTCGCAAAAGTTGTGCAGAAGCTGAAGACCGACTTCCATCTTGCGAGGTTTATCGAGACCGGCACTTATGACGGTGACACATCGTTGTTTATGAGCCTTCTCTTCGAAAAGGTTTACACGTGCGACGTTATTGACCATCCCAAGAGACCCGACTTCTTTCTGGTCGGCAACATAGTCTATGAAACCATATCGTCACCGGACTTTCTTCTGCGGCATGCCACGGAATTCGGCTCGGACAGCATGTTCTACCTCGACGCTCACTGGTGGGAGTACTGGCCGATCAGAGACGAACTGAAGATCATATTCTCAAAGTCCAGCCGTCCAGTGCTCGTGATTGACGACTTCGACACCGGTAACGGACTCAGCTTTGACAGCTACCATGGACATCCACTGAACATGGAGTATATCTTGGATCTTTTGCCGCCCGACTACCGGTTCATATACAATACCAGCAGTTACTGCGGTTCGGGAAAGGTGTTCCTGTTTCCACCAGTGGTACCCTACGGATGCGAGTTGGCAAAGAGCGCATACTACAACGAAACCTCGCACGGTCTGTGGGACAAGGTTTAGAGCCCGCCAGTGAGACGTGCCACTCGCTCGCGTCAATCCGGTGACCCACCATCGCCATTTCAGGCAGAGATTGAGGCACATGAACCCCGGATTAGCAACAGATTTGGGTTTCATTGTGATCGTTGCTCTGATAGACATTATAGTGTTACCTTGAGTATCGGCAACAGTACGATTAGTGCTTACGGGCGTGACTACCGGAGGAAGTATCATGAGGTTTTCTGTCGTGGGCTTGGGCAAGCTTGGCGCAAGCATGGCCGCGGCGATCGCAAACCGCGGATATGAAGTTGTCGGCGTTGACGTTAATCCACGATCGGTGGAACTCGTCAACCAGGGACATGCCCCGGTGCAGGAGACAGATCTCGAGAGCCCCATCGCAAAGAACCACAAACGCCTCCGTGCCACTCACAGTTATGGGGACGCAATTCTCAACACAGACCTCACCTTTGTGATTGTGCCGACACCGAGCGATGAACGCGGGGCATTCTCCCTTCAGTACGCGGCAACAGCCTTTCGCGATATAGGGCAGGCTCTCGCCTCTAAGAAGGACTACCACAACGTTGTTCTCACAAGCACCGTGCTTCCTGGTGCTACACGGCATGGATTAATGCCAATCATCGAGCGCGAGTCGGGCAAGAAGTGCGGGCGTGATTTCGGCCTGTGCTACAGTCCAGAGTTCATTGCTCTGGGCAGCGTAATACGCGACTTCCTGAATCCCGACTTCACGCTGATCGGCGAGATAGACGAGCGGGCGGGCGCCCAGCTTGAGACATGCTACCAGGGAATCATGGAGAATAAGCCCCCATGCCGCCGGATGAGCTTCGAGAATGCGGAACTCGCCAAGATTGCCGTGAACTCGTACGTGACGATGAAGATAACGTTCGCCAACATGCTCGCAAACATCTGCGAGCGTATCCAGGGCGGCGACATAGATGTTGTCACTTCCGCACTGGGCACGGACAAGCGTATCAGCCGGCATTATTTGAAGGGTGCGCTCGGTTATGGCGGTCCTTGTTTTCCGCGAGATAATGTCGCCCTGAGTTTCGTGGCCAGGTCAGTTGGCACAACGGCCGAACTGGCAGAGGTCACCGACAGAGCGAACCGTTCTCTTCCCAAAAACCTGGTGGCCGGGCTCAGTACGCATCTGCGGAAGGGAATGAAAGTGGCGGTGCTAGGGCTGTCGTACAAACCTCTTTCGTCTGTCGTTGAGGAATCACAAGCTATGCAAATTGTAGAGCATCTGGCAGGATTGGGCTTCGTTATAACAGCCTACGACCCGCTGGCGAATGAACCCGCAGCCAAAGTGCTGGGCGGAAAGGTGTCATTGATGGACTCGATCGCCGCTTGTGTCAAGGAAGCAGATGCCGTGATCATAGCGAATCCTGATCCGGTCTTTGCCGCGTTGACAGCCGACGATTTCCGGCGGCCCAAGACACGCGTTCTTGTTCTTGACTGCTGGCGGATGCTTTCGAAAGCCCTTTCCGGGCAGGATGGAATCGACTACATTCCGTACGGGTGCTCTAGAGATGAAGCATTCAATAC
>JBAXMA010000463.1:0-2563 GCA_037134535.1 bacterium | reverse complement strand
CCAATATATTCTGCAAATCAGGCGTATGTCTGCCCGCAAATGAGTTCGTGATGCGGATACAGCCGGATGAAGCCCTCTTTCTCAAGATAGTGAACAAGGAGCCAGGGCTGGAAGTGAAACCAGTCGAAACAGAACTCAATCTGAAGTACAAATCGACTTTCCAGAGCCAGATTCCGGATGCATACGAATGCCTCCTGTTGGATGTTATCCGCGGCGACAGGAGTCTTTTTATTTCGCGGGATGAACTGGCTGCAGCATGGGACATTTTCACGCCTGTGCTTCATGAGACAGAAAGGCTGAAGATAGTCCCGGAATTCTACGAGTTCGGATCATCCGGGCCAGCCGGAGCGGAACGCCTTACGGGTGTGTCCTCACGGTAATGGGTCAGAAGCTGTTAGAGCATACAAGGGCGGCAGGAGGCCGCCTCTATCATCGGAAAGGATACAGCACTTTTTCCGGCATTGTGGAGGGTCGCCTTCTTTTGACGACGTCGAACTTGAGGCCCAGTCATGAGAAGAATCGAGTGATTCTGATAACGGAGGGCTCGGTGCCACCCGCGCCGGGGAATCAATTTACAGCTTCTGAGCATTACGACTGACGTGCTAACATGGTTGCGGTTTCGATTCAGGATTGGTACTGTGTCCCCTTTGGGTAGAGAATATCATTGGATCAGTTCGTCATAGTTAACAACTGAAATGGAGGCGTAAGTATATGGCTACTTGTAAATGTAATTGCGGGCCAGTCTGCAAGGGTGATCACAAGGGACATCTCTGCGTGCTTGTGAGCAAGGGTAAGTTTGAGGATATCAAGACGATGGTAGGCGATCCGAAGTTCATCTGCTTCAATTGCGGCCGGGCAGCGGATTCGGACAAGAATCTCTGCAATCCGATGCCGCTGGAGAAGTGAGTTCTTGGAAGCAATTCTCTACAGTCTTATAGCCGCCGGGGCCAGTATTACCGGCATTCTGCTGGCCATGCGGTGGCAAGGGCCGGTAATGGCCCGCTCGCATGTCGTCAACTCGGTGGCTGCGGGCGTTATTCTGGGTGTGGCATTCCTGAGTCTGCTACCTGAGACATTTTCGCTGAATCCCGGAGCGTTGCCGTTTGTACTGGTCGGTTTTCTTGTTCTGTATCTGGTTGAAACCGTAGTGATCTTTCACGGCGGCGCCGAGATGCACTATGAAGGTGGCCATGAACACGTGCATTCCTCGCGGGGCATGGCAGTGTTTGCCGGTCTCTTTCTGCATTCACTGATCGACGGTGTCGTTATTGGAGTAGGTTTCTCGGTGAGTGAGCCGCTGGGCGTCATTGCGGCGGCCAGTGTTACTATTCATAAGCTGCCTGAAGGCGCAATTACGTATTCACTCCTGATAAACAGGATAATCAAGCGGCGCGCGATTCTTATGTCAATGGCGGTTGCCATTGCAGCGCCGGTCGGAACTATTGCAGGTTACATTGCGCTTCCCGGACTCGGCGTGACGACACAGGGTTATCTGCTGGCTCTGGCAACTGGCTCGTTCATCTACATAGGCGCATCCGATCTTGTACCGGAAACACATACCGAGAAGGCAAAGCTGAATGCCATGTTCCTCCTGTTGGGCGTGGGGGTGGCGTTTGCTCTGGTGCACTTTTTGCATATCGATTGAAGCGTGAGTAACTGATTCACGGCTTCCTGGCGGTATCAACTATGGAAGTACTGGCTTTCTTCGCGGTACTGGTGTTCATCGTCATAGCCGTGACGATCGGTAAGCCAATTCTCAAGAGTAAGCGGCGGCAACTGCTGATGATGCAGCCCTTTCCTCCGAATCTTGAGAAGATTCTTGAAGATAAGGTATTTATCTACCGCCATCTTCAACCTGCTTTCAAGGCGAGACTCAAGCAGCTTATAAATGTGTTCCTTGACGAGAAACACTTTGAGGGATGCGATGGTCTGGTGATTACCGATGAAGTCAGGGTTGTCATAGCTGCTGAAGCGTGCCTTCTCATGTTGAACGGTAAGCCTCATTTCTATCCGACACTGTCGAGTGTTCTTGTGTATCCGCACGCTTATGTGGTCAACACGGTTGAACGGATAGGGCAGTCACATGTTGAATCTGAAGAGGTTCGTGCCGGGGAATCGTGGTTGGGGGGCGAGATCGTACTTGCATGGGACCTCGTAGAGCGGGAGGCCGGGGGTCTGGACGACGGGCATGGTGTGGCGCTCCACGAGTTCGCACACCAGCTTGACCAGGAGGACGGCAGTGCCGACGGGGCTCCGCAGCTTGGACTGCCATCGCGGTACACAATATGGGCAAGAGTCCTCGGCTCAGAGTTCGAAAGCCTGAAGGATGACGTTGAGAATGGCCGGGAGAGTTTTCTGGACGACTATGGTGCAAAGAACCCGGCTGAGTTCTTTGCGGTGGCAACCGAGACATTCTTTCGCAATCCAACTGCCATGAAGGCAGAACGGGCCGCACTCTATGAGCAGCTGAGGGAATACTACAGAGTCGATCCTGCCGAGTGGATCAGATCCGACTCCACATTGCTAAAGCCCACCGGGGCGGGCGAGCGAGTAGTGGTCAGGT
>JBAXMA010000462.1:0-2569 GCA_037134535.1 bacterium | reverse complement strand
CTGTCCGCCTCTGGAGGAAACCCTCTGGGTGAGCCGCTTTCTTGACGCAGCCGTGTGTCTTTGAAAGGCTTCTGACACGTTTCAGTTGCATGATACAGACAACGTGATGCTGACATGTTCATTAATGCTGTCATGTGGCCTGATGCGGCGCACCAACCTACGGGGCTGTAAAGCTGGAAGGAGGTAGAAGCATTATCTCGTCTTTACGAAAATCGCATCGGCTCTACATCTTCACTCTTGTGCCCAGCCCCAGTTTGTCCGCATTTACGAGAACGCGGGTTGCGGCTGCGAGGTCCTGAATGGCAATGCCGACGGACTTGAAGAAGGTGACCTGACCGGGCTTTGTACGCACCGGTTTCTTGCCTGAAACTATCTGACCAAGTTCGGCGCGGATATGACTCTTCCGGATGAGTTTGTCGCGTAACGGTAAGATCAGATCGCCAGCTTCGCTCCACGCTGCTTCAACCTGATCTACCACGACATACGCGCGGACAACTGTCTCAGGCGGAATCTCACGCATATGCGGCTTATAGGATCCGATGGCGTTAATATGAGTGCCTGTCGCTAGCTCACTGTCCGCAAAAACAGGTATTGCTGACGTCGTTGCACAGCACACGATCTCTGCGCCATCAAGTGCCTGGGCCGATGTTCTGGCGACAGACACCGGTATGTCGAGTTCCTCACCGGCCTCTCTGGCGAACTTCGCTGCCAGTTCAGGGTCCATATCAAACACACACGCCGACCGGATCGTACGGACAGCGCAGACAGCTTCGAGCTGGGTCCGCGCCTGTGTGCCTGCTCCGAAGATTGCGACTCTTGTCGCACCCCTGCACGCAAGAAGATCAGTGGCCGCACCGGAAGCCGCGCCAGAGCGTATGGCGGTCAGAGAGGTGCCGTCCATAACCGAAATAGGACTCCCGGTCCTGGTGTCGAACACCATGATAAGAGCTTGAATGAATGGCAGGCCGATAAGCCGGTTATTCTCAAACAGAGTGATCACCTTCAATCCAAACCGGCCTTCCGGAGTGCTGTATGCCGGCATAAACAACACATCACCCTTGGATTCGGGTAGTGCAACATGCGTGCGCGGAGGGACAATCGCCTCTCCTTCGGAAAGCTCCCTGAATGCCGCCTTCATGACATCAACGGCCTCCCACATCGGGAGGGCCCGCTTAACTTCAGAAGCAGAAAGAATCAAAAGACTACGATCATGAATGGGCATCAATGGATTTGCTCCTAAAACTGAATGGGCATGTCTGTCCTGAACTATACCAATCGTCATTGTAAGCGATCAGCAAGTCGGAATAGTTAACGACAAAGTTTACGACATAGTTAGTGTCGAAATAGTTGACGACAAAGTTTACGAAACGGCTAAGTTGCATAGTCTTTCCTTGCCGTCATCTGGCCAATCCGTAGCAGGAGATGTTTTCCGCTGGCAATCTCCGACGCGTTCCATATACATCGACTTGCCCCCATGTCCAATGTAACAGCAAGTTTCGCTGTCGCTGCGTTTGCAGTATCAAGAAAGTTCTGTCGTGAAAGCTCTGCATAACGCCCATTCCCTTCGGCGATATTCAGGACCACTCGAGTTGCAAGGGCATCCGTCGACTTCTCGAATGCGGAAGTGAGATTCTTTCCGGGTTCAGTCGAAATCAGCCAACGATAGAACGCGATAGCAATGGTATACATGTCCAAAGTCTCATGATGAAATACAGGACCTTTTGTTCCGGACTTGCTCACCGCCACATATGTCTCTTTCTCTTCCGCAACGTGGGGAATAGCCCAGGAGTTGCGTAGCCCGATAAGCATTTTACACACTTCAAGAAGAGACTTCTTCTTTCCGTCAGCAACAGTACTATTGAGTAGTCCTTTAAGGACCGCGATATCTATGCACGCTGCGCACTCGAATACCGAACCGAGAGAGTAATCCAAAGTCAGCAACTTTGATTGATGTTGGCGGCTACGCACTGCCTCCGCAATGTTGAAAAGAATGCTCTCGGATGCACGTGACAGATGATCAACGAAAGCGTGCTGCTTACTCCAGTCCGAAACAGGGCCTTGAATATCTGCGAAGACTGCAAGCGCTTTATTGTAGACCAATAGTGATTCATGCGGGAACTGGGATTCGTTCATGTGCGCTCATCTTCTTACTACATCGCTAACTTTGTCGTAAACTACATCGTCCTACTACTCTACGTAAACTTTGTCGTAAACTACATCGTCCCACTATTCTACGTTGTCTTTGTCGCAAACTGAACCGATCCGCGTCGTAACCGTTAACGAAATCGAAATAGTTAACGCCAAAGTCAATAGACTCCTATGTCTGGCACCGGCACTTCACCAGCGCCAGTGCGCTCGGCGCAACAGCTATTCCGCCAAGCGCAGTACAGCGGAGCTCACGAGGAATGGCGCAACCGACGGCATAGGATGCATCAACTGTTTCATCAAGCGGAACGGGATTCACATATCCGCCAACGACCAGATCAGCACAGACGAAGGCATTGGATGCCGCAACGGCATTGCGGGTGTGACATGGCACTTCACATCCGCCGCCCACCGGATCACACAC
>JBAXMA010000461.1:0-2578 GCA_037134535.1 bacterium | reverse complement strand
GCCCGGTATTGGGCTGGACTGGGCATAAAGACGGCGTACCTCGATTTTGATGAACGAGCTAATCCACAACTGACCATGCCGGCCTCCTGCCGCGGGATTGAAGAATATCTGGATGGGCAGGCCGCCTGGGAGAGCGTGCTATTCACGCACGAGAACGTGGCATGCTTCAAACTTACTGCAAGGTCCGGGAACCTTCCCGAGCGGCTTCACGGCAGAGCCATGACTCGCCTCCTGACAACGATGCGGACGAATTACGCCTGCGTAATTATAGATACGCCTGCCTTTCTGGAAAGCCGGAGTTCCGAACAGATCGCACTCTTGGCAGGCAATTCTGTCTGGATAATAGATGCAAAGCACACCATGCGACGCACCGTCAATCTCGCCTTCGATAGCCTGGATCGCGCCGGCATCCGGCCCATCGGTATCGTTCTGAATTTTGCTGCACCGGAACGTGCCGCAGGCGGAAAGGCATAGGTCTATCGACATGCACTATCCCAGCCAGACTGCCAAAGCGGTACTGCAGATGATCGGCGGTGTTTGTCTGGCGTTCAGTTGTTCCTCTTGTCGAACGCCTGGAAGGATTCCGGAACCGGCCAACCGGCAGACGGTAGCCGCCGGCAACACCGTGCCTGTCACAGAAAACGGGACGTCGCTTCCCGCCAACTTCTTTCTTCCTTACGACCCTTCGACTTTCCGTCTTTCCGTTGGTGATGTGGTTGATGTGTCAGTTTTCGGTTTCAACGATACCGTGGCAGTCACGCCCATTGCTCCCGACGGTAAGTTGTACTACTTGTTTCTGAAGGGGATACAGGCTGCCGGCAGAACCCCTGACGAGATTGCCAGGGATATTGAGCGCGGGTTATCGCACATGTTCAATCAGCCCAGTGTATCGGTATTGCCGCAGCACTTCGCCAGAAACCGTTTCCTGGCACTCGGAAAAGTAGTTAATCCAAACACATACCCGCTGGAAAGTTCGCTCACCCTCCGCCAGGCATTGGCCAGGGCTGGTGGGCTGGCTCAGGGTATTTATCGAGGCAGTACTATCCAGCTTGCATCCCTCAAGGACAGTTATCTCATCCGCGACGGCAAACGTCTGCCGGTCAACTTTGAGGCTCTGGTCAATCGCAATGATTCCTCCCATGATATCTATATCCGACCCGGCGACATTTTATACATAGCCTCAGGGCTTGGCCAGGAAATATACCTGATGGGGGCCGTCAGTGAACAGAAGACCACCGCCTACACTGACGGATTAACCCTGGTCCAGCTCGTTTCAGGGTCATCAGATCGCGGCGGAGGCTACCTTCCTGACGCCCAGCTCAGCCAAGTACTGATATTGCGTGGCGCACTGAACGACCCGCACACAATCGAAGTCAATCTGGCACGGATTCTGGAGGGCCGTGAGCCTGACGTGTTTCTGCTGGCTGGTGATATCGTTTATGTTCCCGAAGAACCGTATCGCTTCGCACGTGACCTTGCCCGCCGTGTTGTCCTGACTTTCGCCCGCACTTTTGCCGCCGAATATGGTGCCACCCTGGTCCAGGAAACCTTCTTTTCAGAGACATCAACAACTTCCGGCACATCCACACCTGGAGGGAGCACAGGTGAATGATCATTGCCTGAAGCATCTTGCACGTGCGTTACGTCGCCAACTTCACCGGCATTGCTGTTCCGCATGCCTGACTGTTCTTACAATGACACTGGCGACCGTCTCGGGTTGTGCCACACATGGCGTAGATCACACTTTGCAACCGGCAGGGGCCACAAATGCGCCCTATGAACGATTCGACTTCACTGCATCGCTAACCGGCAATACATCTGTGCAGGTCACCTCCGGGCCATACCTGCTGGGAGTCGGCGACGTGTTGAGTCTGTCGGTATACGGTGAAGATGGAAGCCTTCGTCAGGTGCCCGTGGATCCCAACGGAAATATCACCTACATGCTCGTCGGAACCCTGCCTGCAGCAGGCCATACCATCGACGATGTGCGAAGCAACATGCAGGCCCGTGTCTCTGCAAAACTCAGCCGTGGCATTGTCAATATCGTGCCCGTACGCTTCGGAAGCCAGACTTACACCATTCTGGGAGAGCTCAACTATCCCGGCACATACCTGCTTGAAGGGACCACAACCGTCCTCGATGCCATTGCCAGGGCGCGCGGGATTCGTACAGGCTACTTCCGGAACTCTACCGCCGAGATGGCAGACTTTCAGCACTCGACACTGATACGGGGCGGAAAACTCATATCCCTGGATTTCGACGGACTCCTGCATCGCGGCGATATGGTACAAAACCTGGAATTGCGAAACGGAGACATCATCACCATCCCATCATCCCTCGTGCGGAGCATTTACGTGCTCGGCGAGGTAAACTTCCCCAGAACAATCGGGTTCTTCTCGGCGGTCTCCCTTATCCAGGCACTCACGGAAGCCCGTGGATTGAAGTCAACGTCCGATGGGCAGGTAGTAGTCGTGCGCGGTTCGCTCGCCAGACCTGAAGCACGCGTGGTCAACTACTACCGGATTATCAAAGGCCGCGACCCGGATATCCGGTTGTCGCCAGGCGACATCCTCTATGT
>JBAXMA010000460.1:0-2594 GCA_037134535.1 bacterium | reverse complement strand
AAAGGGGCGTACTGCGAGCCGGAATCGACACAGCCCAAGGCGTGGCCGCGCGCGACATGGCCGCTATCGGTGCCGTCTATGGTGCCAGCCACGGCATCGAAGGCGTGCTCAAGGAGGATTTCCTCGATCTTTCCGCTCAACCCCGCGATGAGGTTGCCCTCTTGCGGTTTACGCCCGCCGCCGGTTCGATCGGCACCTGCCGCTACAAGCTGAAGGAGAAACAGAAGGAAGATTTTGACCGCATTGTAACCGTGATGAAGGCGCACAATATCGGTTATTTCTTCTACATCGGCGGAAACGATTCCATGGACACTGCCAACAAGGTCGGAAAGTTCGCCGCCGGGCAAGGGCTCGACATCATTGCCACTGGTGTACCTAAGACGATCGACAATGACGTCGGTGACTCGGAATTCAAACTCATTGACCACACACCCGGATACGGCTCAGTAGCCCGCTTCTGGGCTTGCTGTATCCAGAACGCCAATGAGGAGAACGCCGGTTCCTGCCCTTCCGATCCCGTCCTGGTAACACAGATCATGGGCAGAAAGATCGGTTACATACCTGCCGCAGCTCGACTCGCCGACCCAAACAGAGAAATGCCCCTCCAGATCTATATGCCCGAATCAGGACTGACCATCCAGAACCTTGCCGACAACGTTAGCGACGAACTCAAACGCAGCGGTCGTTGTATCGTCGCCGTTAGCGAAGGATTCGATGTCGGCGACATCGGTATACGACGCGACAGCTTCGGTCACATAGAATACGGGGCCACCGATACGACCGCTCAGCAGGCAATCGTGACCTACCTTAACACCAAGGGACTAGGCGCCCGCGGTGCAGCACGCGGTCAAGTAGTTGGAACTGACCAGCGCTCTACCATAATCTATGCCTCGACCGTGGATCTGGAGGAGGCCTACCGCGTGGGTTGCCACGCTGTCAAAGTTGCCATGAAGTCAGGAGGCGGATGGATGGCAACAATCCTCCGCGAACCAGGACCTGCTTACAAGGTCAGATATGACAAGGTGCCGCTTGAAAAGGTGGCGAACAGTGAGCGCTCTTTCCCGAAGGACTGGCTGGCCGCAAGCGGCACCGATGTGACGGATGATTTTGTAAGATATGCCCAGCCACTGATAGGCAACGAATGGGTTAGAGTGCCACTCGAAAACGGAATTCAACGTTTCGCGCGCTTCAAACCGGTCTTCGCAAGCACGAAATGCGGGATCTACATTCCAGAAGGCCACAGGCAGCTCAAGAACTGTTGACATCTGCAACCGCGCAGACGTACATTCCGCGTCTCACAGCACTGGCTGAAGTAGCCAGTTCTCATAAGAGCACATGACTTGAATGGAGCAAGTATGAAGAACTCACCCATGATTCCACCCCTGGATCCGGACTTCCTGCCGGCAGTTTCATTTAACCGCCGTTACGTGACTGCATTGAAGGCAGCCGGCAACGCCGTCCCCCTGGTAATCGGGCTCGAGCGGGAGAACGGTCTTCTTGCGAGATGCGAGACCATTATCAAGCCCGAGGCAGATCAGGAAACGCTCAGGTACGTTGAGCGCATGGTGAAATTCATGGTCTGGGCCTACGGTGGCTGGAAGATCTTTGCGGGTGGGCCAGCTCCAGTAGGGGAATACATTAAGAGCTGTTACGCCAAGAGCGGGTTGCGCGCTTTCGACGCAGATCTCATGGGACGGGTATACGAGCAACCGTTCGAGGTGGTGTGCACTGGCTTCAAGAAGGTGCCTGCTGCGCGTATGGCCGCGGCAAAAATCGGCGGGCATCTGAACGGCTGCCGGATCGGCTTCGATCTCGGTGCCAGCGATTACAAGGTCTCAGCCGTAAATGAAGGCAAAGCCGTCTACAGCGAAGAGTTTCCCTGGAATCCCAAAGACCAGAAAGATCCGCAGTATCACTTTGACCACCTCAACAGTGGATTGAAGAAAGCTGCAACTCATCTCCCGCGCGTGGATGCGATAGGTGGGAGTTCCGCCGGCGTGATTGTCAACAACCGGATCATGGTCGCCTCCCTTTTGCGGGGCATCCCGGCCGACCGCTTTAAGGAAGCCAGCAATATCTTCCTTCGCATACAGAAGGAATGGAACATACCGGTTGAGGTCGCCAATGACGGCGATGTTACCGCCCTGGCCGGTGCCATGTCTCTCAACGCGCACGCAATGCTCGGAGTTGCTTTGGGGTCAAGCCAGGCTGGCGGCTATCTGGATCCTAATGGCTGCATGACTGGATGGTTATCAGAACTGGCGTTCGTTCCAGTCGACTATAACCCGGCAGCGCATGCCGACGAATGGTCCGGCGATCCCGGCGTAGGAGCCCAATACTTCTCACAGCAGGCCGTCGGCAGACTACTACCTGCGGCTGGCATTGAGCTGCCGGCCGGAATGATGTTGCCGGAACGCCTGAAAGAAGTTCAGGCTCTCATGGAAAAAGGCGACAAGCGTGCGAGAAAGATTTATGAAACCATAGGCGTTTACCTCGGATACGCTATCCCGCACTACACTGACTTCTATGAGTTTAAGAACATGTTGATTCTGGGACGAGTGACAACCGGACCGGGCGGGGATATCATACTGCAG
>JBAXMA010000459.1:0-2613 GCA_037134535.1 bacterium | reverse complement strand
CCATGTAGGAAGGCAGCTTGCTGCCGATGCTGATGTTGAGAAGCTGTCCGTGCTGGATCGCGCGCAAGCGCGCTTCCTACATGGGATGACAGAATCGTGCGGTTTGATTGATGTTGTAGCCATGTAGGAAGGCAGCTTGCTGCCGATGTGAATGGAGAGAACAAATGTCAGTTCAATTGAAGAAAGCTGAAATACGCTCCCACAACGGTATTCCTGCGCTGTTCGTTGATGGACGGCCAGTGGGACCACTCTGTTTCCAATGGGAGAACGGCGAAGGCCAGCTCGATTCCGGCGCCATGCTGAAGAGCATGGGTGAATGCGGCGTTGAGGTCTATCTCTCGCGCACATTCCTGTCTAATCCCGAGAAGATTGCAGAGTCATTTGCAAAACTCGATGAACATGCCGCATTGCTCAGAAAGAATGTACCGGGCGCGATGCTGATTCCAATGGTCTGGATCGGACCCTACGAGGAGTTTGGCAAAAAGTATCCCAACGACGTGGTAGTGTTTGATGACGGCGGCACGGGCGGCTGGCTGAACCCTGGGTTCATGTGGTTGGGCAGTCCCGATACCCCGCGCTATACTCATGCCTCTACGGCTTGGAAATATGAAGTGGGCGGAATGCTACGTGAGCTTGTAAATCACGTCCTGCGTTCCGACTATGCCGACATGGTCATCGGCTACTTCCTCTTTGCCCTGGCCCATGAGTGGAGCTATTTCTGGGACTTCGACGCAAAGAACAGGATATACGATTACAGCCCCGCCATGAAATTTGCCTTTCGAAATCATCTGATCAACAAATATAACGGCAGCCTCTCCAAACTACATGCTGCCTGGAAGAACAGCGACATAACCTTCGAAACAGCACCGCTTCCCTCAAGGATACAGAAGCGGACGGCGGACTTCGGCTATTTCTGGAATCCGGAGACCTCTGCCCAGTTGTACGACTATTACGAATGCCATAACGATGTCGTTGCTGACAAACTCATGCACTTTGCAAAGGTGGTCAAGGAGGCAAGCGGCAGAAAGGCGGTCGTAGGCGCATTCTGGGGTTACCTCCAGCATGGATGCAGCATCGATGCCGGCCAGTCCCGCTTCAAACAGGTACTGGACTGTCCCGACCTCGACTTCTGGGCCAGCCCGTACACGTACGAGAACAAGGGGCCAGGCGATCACGCCTCCATGCGCTTTGTCACCCGTACTCTGCAGGCGCATGGCAAGCACTGGTTTGCTGAAGTCGACACGTTCATCTACGACTCATCGGAGAGCGCCTTGAAGCATCACGGGTTTCCCATGACAACCCCGGAACAGTCCGAAAATATGCTGAAGCGCGAATTTGCCTATCCGCTGTGCGAGGGCACTCAGGGATGGTGGATTGACTGGGCATCAGGCAAATCACAGTATGATCCTGCAATTTTCAAGCCACTTATGGCCCGTATGCAGCAATTGGGAAGGGCGGCAATGAATTTGCCCATGCGCAGCGTGTCCGATATTGCCGCTATCGTCGACCAGGAAAGCCTTCTTTCCGCCTCCCCAGCCGCCTCGCCGATAACTGTAAGGGCAATTGACTTCACAAAGAGCTATGAACTGCCGCGCATAGGCAGTCCTATTGACTACTATGAACTCAATGACGTGCTGAACGACACTGAACGGAAACACAAGCTCTACATTTTCCTCAACCCGTACAACATCGACAACGATGAGCGGGCCCGGATCACGCGTCACCTTAAGCGTGATGGGAATGTCCTCGTGTGGATGTATGGTGCCGGACTGATCAATCCGGATGCCTCGTGCAAGTGCGGCGTTGAGAATGTTGCAGATCTGACTGGCATGAGTATGAGTCTAGAGATGAATGAGCAGCGCGTTCGGATGAAGATGGTGCAGGGCGCGGCAGGGCTACTGCCAGGCCTCATTGATGGCGATGAAATATGCGACTTTGAACGGCCCATAACCACCGGTCAGGACTTGTCAGCAACCGGCAACAAGCCAGTGCCAATCAAGCCGGGCAAAATCAATCCGGTGTTTGTCGTGAACGATAATGATTCGACGATCCTTGCACGGTATATCGAAGGCGGACAGGCCGGATTTGCGATGAAGAAGTTTAAGAACTGGACATCGGTCTATATCGGCTCCACGAACGTCCAGGCATATGTCTTACGAGCAATGGCGAAACTTGCCGGGGCTCATCTGTTTGTCGAAGGCGAGGATATCATTGTCTATGCGAACGAGAGTTTTGTCTCGTTACACACCGAGCGACCGGGAGTGCGGACGATCAAGCTGGTGACGAAGACGGATGTGGTGGAAGTCTTTGATGGCAGGGACATGGGGCAGGCCGTGACCTCGTTCAAGGATGATCTGCCCACGCATAAGACGACGCTGTATTTCACTGGCAAGCGTTCAGAGTATGACGGATTGATGAAGACCTGCAAGTGATGGATGAAACGTGCGCTCTGATTGCTGCTGCAGCCACGTAGGAAGGCAGCTTGCTGCCGATGCGCTTGTCAAGAAGTGAGCCGTGCTGGATCGCGCGCAAGCGCGCTTCCTACATGGGATGACAGAATCGTGCGGTTTGATTGATGCTGCAGCCATGTAGGAAGGCAGCTTGCTGCCGATG
>JBAXMA010000458.1:0-2631 GCA_037134535.1 bacterium | reverse complement strand
ATCATATAGAATCCAGGTGTGCCTATCAGTGGAGTTTTCCAGTCTGCGCCGCCGTTGACAAAGGCAAGTCTTACCAGAAAGTTCATGAGGAAGGGAATGTAGAGCACGCCGAACAGTGTACACGCTATTGTAGGCAGGGGCTTGTTGTTATACTTCTGCGGGAACTGCCGCACCATGATGATAATAACAGTGAATGCGATGGCAATGTTCTCCCATTCGTTCGCACGTGTCAGACTGGATGCCGGGTCTTCTCCCGGCTTCCATATTAATCCCAGATAGGCGGCCAGGATTACTGCGATGCCGCAGCCGGCGCCGACAAATTTGAAAGCAGGAATGTCTGCGAGTTTGAGACAGCGGTAGAACTCGAACATCATCAGTGTGGAAACGGCGATCATGACGCATATCATGACTGAGGACGGAAGGTATATGAACCCCAGGAATAAAGAGGGCACTATCACCGCTGCGCTCTGGAGTCTTTGCTTCAGCATATGTTTCCGAATCTGCGCTGGCGTGTTCCATAAGCATCCAGCGCCTTCCCGAAGTCCTTCGCACGGAAGTCGGGCCAGAGTGTGTCGGTAATGTAGAGTTCGGCGTATGATGCCTGCCACAGGAGGAAATTACTGAGCCTCATTTCGCCGCTGGTTCGAATTATCAGGTCAGGGTCCGGAACATCCGGCAGATAAAGGTTCTGTGCAACGGTCGCCTCAGTGATATCCCCGGGGTCAAGCACGCCGGACTTAACCTTGCCGGCGATTTGTTTCACTGCTTCCACAATCTCCGTCCGGCTTCCGTAACTCAGTGCCAGAATGAGATGACGATCCTGGTATTTCTCCGTCCGCTTCATGACCGCGATGATTGCCCGGCTAGTCTTTTCCGGCAGGTCGCTCAGCCGACCCATGGTCCGGAGCCTGATCTTGTTCTCGTGGAGGTCCTTCTCGTGGTACTCGGCGAACTGCGGTATGAGCCGCATGAGGAAGTTGACCTCGGCCTTGGGTCTGGACCAGTTTTCCATGCTGAAAGCATACAGCGTCAGGTACTTGACTCCGGTGCTTCTTGCGGCCCGCATGACGGCACGGACAGACTCTGCCCCCTGTTCGTGGCCCTTGATGCGGGGAAGGCCGCGCTGTCTGGCCCATCTGCCGTTGCCGTCCATGACAATCGCCACATGGACTGGCACTTTCGCCGGAGATGAGGCAGCGGGCGGCACTTCGGTTTGCGTCATAGTGCTATTCTCAGCGTATTGGCCCGCCTTGGCCCGACCGACAGGATGCCGAGCTGCACGCCAGTCAGCTTGCAAAGTTCGTCAACGTATGCCCTGGCCTTGTCGGGCAGATCCTCGAAGCGGGTTACATCCGTAGTGGGCGTCATCCAGCCCTCAAACTCACGGTAGACCGGTTTGCATCGGCTCAGCTGGTCGATGCTGGCTGGTACGGTGTCCATGGACTTGCCGTCACACTCGTAGCCGATGCAGACTTTGAGAGTTTTCATTTCATCAAGGACGTCCAGTTTAGTCATTGCCCAGTAGTCCACTCCATTGATCATGGCCGAGTAACGGGCAACAACGGCATCGAACCATCCGCACCGCCGCGGCCGGCCGGTGGTGGCACCGAACTCGCGCCCCTTGGCGCGGATCTTCTCACCGGTTTCGTCTTTGAGCTCAGTGGGGAACGGGCCTTCGCCGACCCGTGTTGTGTAAGCCTTGATGACGCCAACAACGCGATCCACGCGCTGTGGCGGCACGCCGGTACCGGTGCAGGCCCCGCCTGCGGATGCGTTGGAAGAAGTTACAAAGGGGTAAGTCCCGAAATCGATGTCCAGCATAGTGCCCTGGGCACCTTCAAACAGCATCGATTTCCCGGCGTTTACGGCCTTGTTGAGCATTGAGATTGTGTCTGCTACGAAAGGCTTCAGTGTTTTCGCGGCATCAAGATAACGCGGCAGGATACTGTCGGTCTTAAGCGGTTCCGCACCCGTTGCAACGCACATTCTGTTGTGTTCATCCAGACGTGCCGTGAGTCTGGCGGCAAAGTCCGTGGCAACCATATCGGACATGCGAAGGCCTGTGCGCATGATCTTGTCGCCATACGTTGGCCCGATCCCTCTTTGAGTGGTGCCTATTTTAGTTCCGTCCTTCTGCCCGCGCTCACGCTCCTTGCTTGCATCCAGAGCCAGGTGGTAGGGAAATACAGCATGAGCCCGGTCGCTGATGAACAGCCTGCCGTTCACCGTGAGACCGCGTCCCGTCAGTTCTGTGATCTCGGTCAACAGGGCAATGGGATCAATGACCACTCCGTTTCCGATGACACAGATTGTCTCTTTGCGGAAGATTCCGGATGGAACGAGATGAAGCACATATCGCTCATCGGCTATTTCCACGGTGTGCCCGGCGTTGTTGCCGCCCTGATATCGGACAACCATATCGACGTTCTCAGTCAGGACGTCGATGATCTTTCCCTTGCCTTCATCGCCCCACTGGGCACCAATAAGTACCGTGCAAGCCATGTTTTCTCCCCGAAACGTTATCGCTTTCTGATACTCGAAAACTGTCGCGAAGACTACCAGTCACCCACCCGCCCCGCAAGCCCAAGTACACGGGTTTTGGGAAAAATGGCATGGCTGCGTCATGTACGA
>JBAXMA010000457.1:0-2652 GCA_037134535.1 bacterium | reverse complement strand
ATCGCAGCATCTTCACACCCGGCCTGAGGCACCGCGTTGGTGAGACCAACATCAACGTCATCACACGTACCGACATCCCGAAAGGGAGAGATGTGTCGCTCGTTCGAATAGCAGAAGTAGCGATCCGTGAAACCGATTCTGTTCCGGCCCAACTGACGGTCGTGGTGAAGTTCGTCACCTGGACTGAAAGGGGCCAGAGCGACATGGTCCCGATGCACGCCTTTCCGACATATGAGATGACTCTGGATACGGAGGGGAAACTGAAAGTAACGAAGGAAACGTTTGAGATCGAATGAAGAGGCGCCCCACAAGCAGCTGCACCACCGCAGCAACGGCGGTGGTGAGCCTGAGTCGTGAGCGAAGAAAGCAGATGGAGACAGCCATGAAATGCAGATGTGTCACGTTGCCGGGCCTGATCATGCTCCTTTTGGTCTTGATCGGACCTCCCAACACGTGTGGGCAGTCGGATGTCGAGTCTCTTGCCCGAGATAACACACGTTTTGCTTTTGATCTGTATCACAAGCTCGCACCGACCCAAGGCAACATATTCTTCTCGCCGTATAGCATTTCGACGGCGCTCGCCATGACATACGCGGGGGCTCGTGGCAACACGGAGAAGGAAATGGCTGCCACGCTCCGGTTCTCCCTAAGCCAAACGGAACTACATCCGACCTTCGCCAAGATGGATGCGTGCCTGAAGAAGGCCGAACGGTCAGGCATTCGCTTGCGCGTTGCCAATTCCCTGTGGCCGCAGAAGGACTACCCGTTTCTGGAAGAATACATTTCCCTACTGAAGAAACACTACGGGGTACTCGTTACCGCAGTGGACTATCGAAGTGGACGGGATGCAGCGCAGACCATCAACAACTGGGTCGCAAACAAGACGGACGATCGGATAAAAGCCATCGTTACACCTGACGATCTTACTACAATGACACGCCTTGTTCTCGTGAACGCGATTTACTTCAAAGGGAAATGGGCGAGTCAGTTCAAAGCCAGAAACACAAAGCAAGAGCCTTTTCATGTAGCCCCCGATAAGCCAATCCAGGCACCCATGATGACTCAGAAACTAAAGTGCCGCTATGCGAGCCTTCCCTCGCTGGATCTTCTGGAACTCCCCTATGTTGGCAACGGTCTGTCGATGATCGTTCTGCTTCCGAAGAAGATTGATGGCGTTCAAGAAGTTGAGAGCGAACTGACTGCGGACAATCTGACGAGCTGGCTTGGTGCCCTCCGTGAGCAGGAAGTGCTAGTGTTCCTGCCGAGGTTCAAAACCACTTGCACATTCGGTCTGAGAGACGCTCTTTCGTCGATGGGCATGCTGGCCGCTTTCAGGGCCACCAAGGCGAATTTCGCAGGCATGGATGGTCGGCCAGACTGGATATACGTCAGCGCTGTCATTCATAAGGCATTCGTGGAAGTGAACGAGGAGGGGACAGAAGCTGCAGCGGCAACAGCCGTAACCATGCTAACAAGTGCTGTCCCCGCCAGTCCACCCACATTTCGTGCCGATCATCCATTCGTCTTCCTGATTCAGGAGAAGGGAACCGGCAGCATTCTTTTTGCAGGCAGGATCACTGATCCGACAAAGAGTGGCGAATAGTAGATTCAATATATGCAAGCATCTACAGGCATAGGCTTGCATATACGGGGAAGACTAATTAGTTGTGCCAAGAGGAGAGAGAGTAATGAAGAGAATCCTGGGTTGCCTTGCACTCTGCCTGGCTGCGGCGTCGTGCAAGAACACTGTGCCGGTACCAGCGCCTTCGGCTGAGCAAGGGGTGCCGGCCTTGCACTCAGCCGAATTCAGGATCAGCAATGGGTCATTCGAGGAACCGTTGGCATATGTCGCGATCTCAATCGATGATGAGGAGGTATTCTCCGGGGGGCTGCACGTCGCACGGCAGCATAATCACTTTCGGTTTCAGACATCCCGGTTGAAACGGCCCTCAACGGTAGCGGTGGCAACAACACCCGGACAACCCCCGCCTGAGGGGCACACGTCGAAGCGACGCATCACTGTTGAGCAGACTAAGGCTCTCAGGTTTGACGTCGAGGTACACGGAACAAACATATTCATTCACCAGGTGGAGCGGTTTGTCCCAAGCACATAGGCACAACCACGCCTTAGCTACGTCGCGTTCCGCGCCGAAAGTGAAGGCGAACGCGTTCGCCATCTAACGGGAGGAAAATGAAAGCAACAGTCGCGGGTCTCGCCCTCTTGATCGCAACTCAGACGGCAATGGCACGACCAATCAGGGTGTGGTCGCACCAAGAGTTGTATACGAATTCGGATTTGGTCGCCATCTTGACGGTTGAGTCCGTTACGCTTTCTGCTGCGGT
Source organism: bacterium (assembly GCA_037134535.1). Lineage (GTDB taxonomy): Bacteria > Verrucomicrobiota > Kiritimatiellia > SPBP01 > SPBP01 > JBAXKQ01. The sequence goes on along the minus strand of JBAXMA010000457.1, from coordinate 309 downwards.
CAGCACCAATAATCCTGTCCCCAGCCTTTACAAGGATTACGTAGCCCATTGCAAGGTCCTCCAGGTTCTCAAGGGAGACCCCACGATCACAACAGTGGATATGCCCTTCTTTCAAAGTCCAGATGGAAGACCAGGCTTCAATGGCGCCTTACCAGCGCCGTTCACAGTGCAAAAGACGATCGATTATCTTGCCTACTTGAAACACGATCCCGAGGGTGGGTGGGTTGCCACAGCCGGAACCTATGACGCAGGCTTGTCAATAAAGACGATTAAGTTCACTTTTGAAGCACGGGACTTGAAGCTGCCGAC
>JBAXMA010000456.1:0-2668 GCA_037134535.1 bacterium | reverse complement strand
TTGCCCTCCTGTGCGACAAGCTGCAGCAAGTACTGAAGATGAGCGTTCGCGACAGCCGCCTGCTGTTTATGCCACCCGTAGGCAGTCTGGAGGAATTCGAGGATGCAAAAGCTGCTGTACCGGATCTGAAGATTGTCGAATTGACGGCGAATGAGCCACGTTCTGATCTTTGCACCACGATCCGCCAGGCAGGAATCAAGGTCCAGCAGGATGTTATGAAAATCGGGGATATCCAGGCTGTGCTTCTGGATTCCAACGAAGGTTGGCAGGCATTCATTGATGCGGGAGTCTGGCTTCTTCAAACCGACGAACCGGCTCTACTGGTCCCGGCAGTCGCTGAACTTCGTCGAACTGGCGTCTTTCCTGACTGACCACGAACGTATTCTGAGTTACGCCCGGACAGTCTGAGAACGAACAACTTAGACTGAGGCCTTGTCTGACGTCTTTTCTTTGCCTGCCGCCAGCCTGCCTTCTCGCCATTGCTTCCACACCTCGAAGACTATCGGGAGGACAGAGACGATTATGATTGCCAGGACTATCAGCGAGAAATTCTCTTTCACGAAGGGAAGACCGCCAAAGAGTCTGCCGCCAAGAACAAATAACGAGACCCAAATCACGCCGCCGGTGACGTTGTAGACAGCAAACTCTGCATACTTCATCTTGCCGAGACCTGCTACGAATGGCGCAAAAGTTCGTACAATCGGAACGAACCGCGCAAGGACGATGGTCATCTTGCCATGTTTCTCAAAGAACTGATGAGTCTTATCCAGGTGTTCTTTCCGGATAAAGCGGATCTTGCTGCGAAGCAGTTTTTCTCCGGCGAAGTAGCCCACGGTATAGTTGACTGCATCTCCGGCAACGGCGGCAATTATGAGAAGCGGCCAGAGCCAGCCTATCTGCATGGATGTGGTTGCGGTGAGAGCACCGGCAGCAAAGAGGAGTGAGTCACCTGGCAGGAAAGGCGTAACCACCAGACCTGTTTCGCAGAAGACGATGATAAAGAGTATTCCGTACGTCCACAAACCGCACACATCTATTACCTGCTGAAGGTAGACGTTGAGATGCAGAAAATAGTCAATGTATTGTTTTATGATGTCCATGATTCATCCATTTTGAGTTTGTACTGCCCCGATTTGTTCTACGAACTGACACCTTCTACGGCAGTTGCAGTGGCAGTGCAAGTGCGGATCACCATGGATGTTGACAAAATCACTGAGAAGTCGCACGTTTCTCGCGTTGGACCGGGTGTAACTGCTCAGGTCAAGCTGCTGATGTTGACTTCATGATTGGAACGAAGATGTAAATAGAAAGAGGTTGAAGATGACTCTCAATAAGACGTGGCCTGTTCTGAAGCGTTACGAGGGTGGTTTTCTGCGGAAGATTGCATTGCCTCTGGGTGGCATCGGCACTGGTACTGTTTCGCTCGGTGGCCGCGGCAATCTGTTCGACTGGGAAATTGTCAACCGCCCTGCCAAAGGTTTTACTCCTGAGCATTGTTTCTTCGCCATATTTGCAAAAGAGGCTGGCAAAGAACCGGTCACGCGCGTGATTGAAGGTGTCATCCCTGTTGAGGATTATGATGGCGCGGCTGGAAGTTGTGGTGTGCCCAATCATGGCTTGCCAAGGTTTCGCAAGTGCTCCTTTGCGGCGGCGTATCCCTTTGGTCAGGTGTCTCTCTCAGATCCTGACGTTCCGGTGGATGTCCGGATCGAAGCTTTCAATCCTTTGACGCCACCAGATGCCGATAAGAGCGGTATTCCAGCCGCAGTCATACGGTTTGTACTCGAAAACAAGACCCAGAGCACGGTAACGGCGTCTGTATGCGGAAATCTCAAGAACTTTATCGGCATGGACGGATCAGCCGGGGGACCGAAGCAGAACGTAAACATTTTCAAGACTGGCGATCATGTTCGAGGCCTTTTGCTCAAATCAGACGGCGTCGCAAAGACTGCTGAGCAATGGGGCACTATGGCTCTCACGGTTGTCAATACAGGCGGGGTGACTCACCGCACATCATGGAAGAACTACGGATGGTCCGTTCCCGTTCTGGATTTCTGGGATGATTTCAGTTCTGATGGAAAGCTGGAAGACCGGCCACTGGACGGGCAGGACAGTCCTGTCGCTTCACTGGCAACACAACTGAGGATTCCGGCGCGTGCCATACGAACGGTGACATTTGTGATCACCTGGCATTTTCCGAATCGTCAGACATGGACTCCGCAGAAGGTTGCTGAGGGTAGCTCGTGTTGCTGCGATGGGGACCCGAACAGGATCGGCAACTACTACACTACACAATACGACGATGCATGGGATGTGGCGATACGGACAGCTGCTGCGCTGCCGGCATTGGAAGTGGAAACGGTTAGATTTTCAGGGAGTGTATGCGGGAGCGATCTGCCGGAGGTGGTCAAGGATGCCGCGCTGAGCAATCTGTGTAACCTAAGGACTCAGACATGCTTCCGGACCGCGGATGGCCGGTTCTATGCATGGGAAGGTTGCGGGGACAAGAATGGTTGTTGTCATGGTTCATGCACGCATGTCTGGAACTACGAATCAGCGACGGCTTTCCTGTTCGGTGGTCTGGCTAGATCCATGCGCGACATTGAGTTCACGGAGGCCATGCATGATAATGGCATGATGAGCTTCCGGATCAACCTGCCGCTTGAAT
>JBAXMA010000455.1:0-2671 GCA_037134535.1 bacterium | reverse complement strand
GCAGCCGCTTCTGGCCAGCCACTCGTACTGCCGGTCCTTGGGCTTGCCTTCTGTATCGCTGCCGTCAGCCTGGCCGAGGTAAAGAGGATCCTCGATTGCCTGCGCTGAAAGGGAAAAGCCGAAGCCCATGTTCGCCCGTTCAAAGAAGAGATCGGTTTCGTAGGTGACCCAGCTTTCAAATGGTTTGGAAAGGTCATGAGGATCGGTGTTTCCGAGAGATATCAACCTTTCGCGGCCGTCTTTACGCTCAAACGCTTTTTCCAGCTGCTCCTGCCGCTTCTCATTGTTTAGTTCCTCATAGGTTATGCGTTCTTCTGCGCCAGCCCGGCCAACGGCCTCTGATATTTCCTTCACCACGCTGCGGCCGTTATGGTGCATGTCGATCTCGTACCGCACTCGTGTAATATCACGTTCCGGCGCTAGCGAGGGTATGCGAACAAAGTTTGTGTTGCCGGCGCCGACCACAAGCGCCTGACAGCCGTCGAGCGGGGCGGGGTAGACATCAATGTCGTAGTACTTTGCCGTCGGGTCCAGCCACAGACCATGGTCGGGAATGTAGACTATGACATGATTGAACTGGCCGGGATGCGGCACATCCATGACCAGGTCGCCGAAGTAGCTTGGCCTGACGAGCGCCGGATAGGCGATGATGCCGGCCTGCTTCAGCATGGAAACCAGCAGGATGCTTTTGTCCTTGCAGTCGCCGTATTTATTTCGCAGACAGTCAACCGCGTGGTGCGGCTCATAAGCGCTCCGGCCGAGTTCCACACCGACGTACCGCACGTCCTTCTGCATCATCAGTGAAAGGGCCCGTATCTTGTCGGTGGCGGTTGGCGCATTGGATGTCATGTTGGCAACCAGTTTCTGGATATCGTCCGATGGCTTGAGTTTCTCGGCTGCCAGCTTCGAAAACCAGTCACGAACGGTGTTCCATGACGACAGCGACGTGAAATGTACCGACTGCCGGATGCCATTGATAGGCGGCATACCGGTCTCGTATTTCAGTTTTGGTGTATTTTTGACCACCCAGGACACAGTAGTAACGCTTGAGCTGCGGTTGGTTGTCGGAGAATTGGTGATATTCATCGAGTTGATCAGCAGCTTCATCTTCGAGGGGTATTCAAGGGTATAGCGCGATTCCTCGACCATCTGGGAGTCGTCCAGATAGCGGGAGTCCCACGCCTGTCCTTCCATTACCGGCTTGGTTTCTACGACTTCTATCTCGTAGTCGAGGACAGATCCGACCTCCACTGCCGGCATGGAGAAGTGCAGGGTGCGCACATCGGAGTACATCTTGAACTCCTGAAAGTTCTGGGGCATCGTGTCGTGGACAGCGTCCTTGCTGACCTCGATCTTCCGGCCTTCCGGGGTGAGAGTGAAGGCCTTGACCAGCTTGGCTTTGCTGTAATAGGAGTTGTATTCAAAGCCTATGTCGCCGGCGTATTCGATGGCGGAGCGCTTCAGTATCTTCAGGACATTGTGTTCACGAATGGTCTTGAGTCCGCTTTTCTCAACCTTTATGCGCTGCTCTTTCAGCAGATATACTGTGGCGTCCTCTTCTTCACCGTCGTCGCCTGTTATGAAGTCCTCGTCTTCACCCTGGGCAAACGCCTGGAAGAGACATGCGGCTGAAATAAAGAGAAACAACCACAACAGGCTGCGCTTGTGCATTGCCACATCTCCTTGATGGTAGGCTCAATAAGAACATTTCTGAGACAGGAGGTTGTCGAAAGCGGAATGGCATGTCAAGCCTGCGGGGATGCAGCAATTGTAATTATGGCGTATCAGCGGTCTCATAGGTCCCGCTGTACTTCACTTCTTCCGCTTTGCCATAATTACAATTGCCGGAGGGGTGTCTCTCTTAATCGTGATCTTCTGGGGGGGCCACGGCTGTGTCATGCACGGTCTAGCGGGGGTGCCTCGCAAGATGGTTGTAAATGGCTTTCGCAGAGTGTAACTTCCGATCCGTACGTTTTGCAGGCGCATCCTGGCACTGGAAGAGACGCCGGTGCATGCTCCGAACGGTATGGCGGAGATCTGGCAACATGGCAGTAGTCAATCCACAGACATTTTTTCGCTTCGCAGCAGATCACCACGAATTGCTTGTCGAGCTTTACCAGCGTCGTGACGGCATCACAGAGGCTGAACTTCTGCAGCTTGTGCGACGATTCTCTGGTGAGGGCGGTCCATCAGCAAGTTATCTCGTGGACCGGCTTCGCGATCTTGGCTTCATTGACTACGCGCCTCAAGCTACTGCCCAGTACGAAATGACCCGGCCGTTCGCAGAACTCATGAGCAGTCTGTTGCGCGAATACCGCCTTACCAGTGTTGAGGTGATAAGGAGCTACTTTACAGCCATGGACAGCATGGCAGGCGAAATCGCCCAGGCGACCGAGAGCAATAACGGGGATCTCATGATTCGGGCACTGAACGACACGTCGGAACATGTCGAGAGAATGCGTAATGACTCACGGCGTAATCGCGATGAAGTTCATCAATACCGCCATGCGCGTCAAGTCGAACCATGATCGCACGCCACCGCTTCGGCGGTACGAGATTATCAACCGTCTTTGGACGCGGTATCTGGTGCCGCTCCGTGACATGATCGACACGCAAAAGGCTATGGATGCGTCTCTTGATCGGATGGAGCGGACCCTCGAATCCGCTGAGG
>JBAXMA010000454.1:0-2692 GCA_037134535.1 bacterium | reverse complement strand
TGCGCTCGGCCGCATGACCTAGAACCACAGCATGAAGAATTCCGTCTTGCGCCCGAGATGCTTTTAGCCAAGTGTTTTGTGTTGCTGAATTGAGGTACTACGGATACCTTCTGCCCTGCCTGAACCAAGAGATCAGGTTTCCGGGTCATGAAATGAATGTATGGATTTCCGGAATTTGACGAAACAGTAAACACAGGAGGAATAGAGCATGAACGGAAAGACAGCACGTGTTATCAGAAGGTACGCAAGCAAGACCGGGGAAACTCCGAAGTCTGTGAAGCAGAAATGGGTCGCCCTGCCGTCAAACAAGCGTCAGAAAGAGCGCAAGCGCATGGCCGCAGAGGTAGAGTAGACAAAGACCCAGTAACGCAGAGCCAACAGGGAGGGTGCAGGTGTGAGAGCCAGCTTGAAGATTACCGTTGCATTGTTTCTGGCGATGGTGGGGCGCGAGCCCCTTTTCGCCGAGAGCAAGCTTGATCTGCCACAGTGGCGGGGAGTGAACCGTGATGGTATCTCCGCTGAAAAAGGTCTCCTGAAGCAGTTGCCAGCGGAAGGGCCGAAGCTGGTGTGGAAAGTGCAGGATCTGGGGGCAGGTTATTCTGGTGTCACGGTTGTAAGGGGCAAGATCTTCACGATGGGCGATGTTGGCGGCGACTGCGTGGTGATGGCCCTGAATGAGGTGGATGGTAAGACGATCTGGTCCACTAAAATCGGGCCAACCGGAGGATACGGTGGCTTTGACGGCCCGCGCGGTACTCCGACTGTGGCGGACAATCTGGTATATGCGCTGAATCAGCACGGCGATCTGGTTTGTCTCGAAGCTGCACAAGGCAAGGAAGTGTGGCGCAAGAGCCTGACGAAGGATTTTGGCGGTAGCATACCGAGCTGGGGCTATGCGGAATCTCCGCTTATTGAAGCAGACAAGGTACTCTGCACGCCTGGCGGGCAGAAGGGCTCCATCGTGGCAATGAACAGGAAGACCGGCGGACCGATGTGGCAGAGCAAGGAATTTACCGACAGTGCTCACTACTCGTCGCTGGTACCTGTGACGATTTTCGGGCAGCGACAGGTAATTCAGCTTACAGAGAAGAGCGTGGTCGGCGTTTCTGTGGCTGATGGCAAGGTGCTGTGGCGGGCAGACAGGCATGGCAAAGTGGCTGTTGTTCCGACACCAGTTTATGCCGACAATCAGGTGTTTGTAACTTCGGGCTATGGCATCGGGTGTGATGCATTCAAAATATCCAAGGCTGCGGATGGTTTCAAAGCAGAGCAGGTTTACCAGAACAAAGACATGGTCAACCACCACGGTGGAGTTATTCTGCTGAATGGCTACATCTACGGATTTTCCGACAGCAAGGGCTGGGTCTGCATGGATTTCAAAACAGGTCAAATTGCCTGGTCCAATCCCGGCGTTGGCAAAGGCTCCATAGCTTATGCCGATGGACATTTCTATATCCGTAGTGAGGGCGGCAAGGGATCGGTTGCGTTGATCGAGGCTTCTACCAAGGCTTATACTGAGAATGGCCGTTTTGATCAACCTGACAGAAGCAATAAGAACAGCTGGACTCATCCGGCTATTGTGAACGGTAAGCTCTATCTTCGCGACCAGAGCACACTCCTCTGTTACGACATCAAGAGCAAGTGATGGCCGGTGGAGTGACATGGACGATATCTCATGGCTGGGTTGGGCCGTTCTGGGTGCCAGCAGCTTCCTGATCGGGTTTTCCAAGACTGGCCTTCCGGGTGTGGGCATTCTCTCAATTCTTCTGATCGCGAGCGTAATACCGGCTCGTGCATCAACCGGGCTTGTTCTTCCCATGCTCATAGTCGGCGACATTTTCGCCGTGAGTTACTATCATCGTCACGCCGTGTGGCGGTACCTCCTGATACTCCTGCCTTTTGCGGTCATTGGTGTCATCATCGGTTATGTCGGCATGGGTTTTGTCGATGACCGTCAGTTGGGCAGAATTATCGGTGCTATCGTACTGGTCCTTCTGGCAGTCAACGCATGGTGGAGCCGGCGCAAGGCGGGAGAAGATGCTGTGCCGTCCAGCTGGTTGGTAGGAGCGGTATTCGGGCTTCTGGCCGGCGTCACGACAATGATGGCCAATGCAGCCGGTCCGATAATGATTATTTACCTTCTTGCAATGCGTCTGCCGAGGCACGAATTTGTCGGAACAGGGGCGTGGTACTTCCTGCTGGTCAATTGCTTCAAGGTCCCGTTCAGCGCTCATCTCGGGCTCATTACTTTCGCATCGCTGAAATTCAACATGATGCTGGTTCCATTGATTATATGCGGCGCACTGTCCGGCGTCGCGCTGATGAAGCATATTCCTGAAAAGGGTTTTAAAGTCGTTGTCGAACTGCTGGCCGTGGCAGCGGCGATCAAGTTGGTGTGGTGAGAAAGGATCTTTATGTTCAATAGAGTGTTGCGCTTTACTATGCTTCTGCCTGGGTTGTTGACGCTCCTCTGGATTGATCCGGCACTGGCTACCGATGTGCCGCGCAAGCAAGTCGCCCTTATTGCCGGGCCTGCGACACATACTTTTGGTGAGCACGAACATTACGCCGGACTGAAGCTGCTGGCGGACCTTCTGAACGAAAGTGTGCCGGCGGTGCAGGTCACTGTCTACAAGGGTTGGCCTGATGACCCGCATGCTTTGACAAATGTGGCGGCGGTATTAGTCTATGC
>JBAXMA010000453.1:0-2719 GCA_037134535.1 bacterium | reverse complement strand
GAGATAGACAACACGGACCGCCAGCCCGAGCAGGAACACATGCAGATAGCCTATGCGGCCCGGAATAACCTGTTTCAGATTTGCCGTCATTACGCGCGTTTCTTCGCTACTACCACAAGAGAAAGGCCCGTCCAAGGCAGCACCGGATCAACAATTTTCAGGACAGGAACAAGTGCATTGAAGAGCTTCAGCTGATACCGGCCAAGATTCTTCCGGCGAAGAATCTTTCCATTCATCAACCATCCCGCAACACCAGCCTTATTCATACTGAACGACTTTTCCACCTCGAAACCAGCATCCCGCAACCTCGAAGAAAGGGTGGCCATGTTATACCTGCGGCAATGACCGAGCGCTGTATCAAGGGAACCGAACAGCATCTCGATCGCCGGCACTATCAGGATCAACCGGCCGCCAGACCGTAAGATCCTGCCCATATTGGAAAGAGCAGACTTCTCATCCTGAATGTGCTCAAGCACATTGGAACAAAACACCGTGTCAACATCCGCCAACCGTGCAGGCGGTTTCTGCGTTACATCCCATTGAAGAACTTCAATGCGACGCCTGCCCCTGAACGCGTTCTGAAGCAACGCAACATACTCAGCTTCCGGTTCAGTCGCTATTACATGCTCCTGGCCAAGCATTGCCCTGACATTGTTTCCCATCCCGGCCCCAACCTCGACCACAACCCCCGACATGTATGGCTTCACCAGTCGCATAATCCAGTCAGTAAACTTTGTGGCTGTTTCCATGTTATGGAGAATCGCGGCCCCATAGTGTTCGTCATACAAATCATCTACAACTCTGAACTTGAAAATGGTCCACAGCGCCGACACCGCATCCTTTAAGCCAATCTTCTTTCCTTCGAGATAGGTCCTGCCGCTATAACTGGCTGGCGTCTCAAAAATCCTGAGTTTACGTTTGGCAATTTTGGCGGTTATTTCAGGCTCCATGCCGAACCTGTTGGACCGTAACGGAATAGTCTTAAGTACAGACATCCTGAAGGCTTTATATCCGGTTTCCATGTCGGTAAGATTAAGATCAGTCATCATGTTGGATATAGTGGTAAGAGCCATGTTTGCCACACTGTGCCAGAAAAACAGGACCCGGCGGTATTCAGGCGACGCAAACCTGGAACCATAGACCACATCGGCCGCATTCTCTAGAATGGGCCGTATCAGCTTCGTGTATTCCCGTGGATCATACTCGAGATCAGCATCCTGTATGATGGCAATGTCACCGCTGGCTAGCTTAACTGCGCTTCGTATCGCGGCACCCTTGCCCATGTTCTTCTCATGGCGAGCAACTCTGATGCGGGAATCTTCCTTTGCCCGTCTCTCCAGAATTGTCCGAGACTGATCAGTGGACGAGTCGTCAACAGCTACAACTTCCAAATCCATTCCTTCAGGCAACGGAGCTGCGAACACCCGATCGAGAATGTCGTCAAGCGTCGCCTGCTCGTTGTATACCGGCATTAGTACCGACAACTTCATCTTAGCTCCTGGTAACCTGGAAGCCTTTGGAGGATAATCCTAGATCCACGAACCTCGCACGACCATTCGGAGGATTCCCGGTGAGTATCGACCTGATTTGCGAAGCCGAACCAAGGTCCTTTGCAAAGAGCAACAGGTATCCGCCGCCGCCTGCGCCCAGCAGTTTGGCAGCGCTGACATGGTCTCCGATGCTATCAAGAATCCCCTTTACCTGTGGCGGATTAGTTCCGCCATCCAGACGCTGATTTAGATCCCAGCTCCGCCTGATCGATTCACACAGTCCGTTCCAGTCGTTGCGCTGAATAGCATCCGCCGCAAAGAGTGCATTGTGGCCAATCTCTTCGATGATACCAAGATGGCGCGCCGAATTGAGGAACATGCCCCTCACAATCTCACCCAGAATGCCGTGAGCCACACGGGTCATCCCGGTGTAATACAGGAGAATCTGTTTATTCGCATATGCCTCGGAAAAGAAGTGATTAGGCAGCCACCGCATAACCGGTTTCTGCATGAGACCCGGCGCTGTTTCAATGAACTTCACCCCGCCTGTCACGCCGCCAACCTGGTCCTGCCAGCCACCACCAGCTGTGAGCATCTGTTCCAATGCAAGGGTCCTGCCGAAAAGATCTTCAGTGCTCCACCCCAAACCACACATTTCACTGAGTGTACCCAGAAGTGAGGCCGCGAGAATACTGCTTGTACCAAGACCGGATCCCTTGGGAATAGCACAGACCATACTCAGCTCGATCCCACCGCCAAAATCTCTGCGAAGCTGGTCTTCCAGCGATCTGGAGGTGCCTTTGGACTGGAATTGCGGATCGAAACCTGCAAGAGCCAGTGCTGCTTTAGCAATCCCGAACCCGCTGCCAAGCACACCCCACCTGCGCAGATCATCGTAACTGCCAATCCGCTCTTCGATTCCTAGGTCTATCGACCGGATCACAATCTCATGCTTCTGGCTCAGCCGTCCGAACACCTGAATGGGCGGCTGCCCGTTCAGATCAACAGCGACATTCACAACACGGCCGCCATATTCGATGCAGAAGGGGGGAGTATCTGACCATCCACCCGCAAGATCGAGCCGCACGGATGACCTGCCCCATACAACCTGATCCTCGAGTAAATTGCGTTTAGGAACAACAGGCTCAAGTTCCATCCGGTCGACAATCATCTTCCGGAGCAGCTCAAACGCCTCGGTCTCGTACTTGTCCGCGCCGGACTCCTTACGC